>JAJRDC010000069.1 GCA_028678635.1 Methanomicrobiales archaeon | reverse complement strand
GTTCCTGCCCGCCCTCATGCGGGCATAGCCCAGGTTGTGCCAGGCACCCCCGTCCTCCGGCGCACCTGCCACCGCCTTCTCGAAGGATGCGGCAGCCTCGTCGAAGCGGGAGAGGGTGAGGAGGGAGAGGCCCCGGCCATACCAGGCGGCCGTGAGATCCGGCCGGATCTCCAGTGCCCGGTCAAAGGCGGCAAGGGCAGCATCCTCCTTTCCAAGGTCTCGGTGCACCAGGGCCAGCCGGAGCCAGGTCTCCCCGTCCGACGGTTCCAGGGAGAGGGCCTGCTCAAGGGATGCGGCGGCATCATCGTTTCTCCCCAGGGATGCGAGGACGCAGCCCCGGTGGTGGTGGATGGCAGCATCATCGGGGGAGAGAACGGCTGCCCGGTCGAAGGAGGCCAGGGCTTCATCGCGGGATCCCAGGGCCTCCAGTGCCAGGCCCCGGCCGTACCAGGCGGTCCCGTCAGAGGGATCCCGCTCCAGCGCCCGGTCATAGGACGTCACCGCTTCCCCGTACCTCCCCAGTTCACGGAGCACCCTGCCCTGGTCCCTCCACGCGGCGGGCTGGCCCTCGTCCCGGGCCAGGGAACGCCCGATAGAGGTGAGGGCCTGCTCCGGGAACCCCTGCTCGTCCTGCACAAGACCCAGGTTATAGAGGGCCTGCGGGTTGTCGGGCTCCATGGAGAGGGCCTGGGCGTACGCCTGTTCCGCATCGGCGAGCCTGCCCATGGCAAAGAGGGCCCCGCCCCGGTTGTTGAGGGCAGGGACATGGCCGGGGATCAGCGCCAGGGTCCGGTCAAAGGACTCCACCGCGGGGCCGTACTTCCCCAGTGAGGAGAGGACACAGCCCCTGTCGTACCAGGCATCGGGATCCTCCGGATGGATCCGCAGGGCGCGGTCCAGGGCACGGACCGCCTCGTCTCCCCTCCCCAGCCGGAAGAGGGAGGTGGAGGCATGGTGCCAGGCCGCCGCGTTCCGGGGATTCTTCTTCAGCGCCTGCTTGAGGACCGGGAGCGCGTCGTCGTGCCGGCCCTGTTCCTGGAGGATCCTCCCCAGGTGGAAGGGCCCCTCCTCGGAATCCGGATCGAGATCCGTCACCTTCCGGAACGCATGCTCCGCCTCCTCCCACTGCCGGAGGACGGAGAGGGACAGCCCCAGCCGGTACCACCCTTCGGTGCGATCCGGCTCCTTTTCCACGTAGGCCCGGAAGGCCTCCGCTGCCCCCCCGTGATCCTTCTGCACCGCCAGCGCCCGGCCCAGGAGGAGGAGGGATTCAGCCTGGTCGTATCCTTCGGCCCGGGATTCCCGGATCGCCGCCGCCGACTCCTCCGGCCTCTCCAGGCCCAGGAGGGCTGCCCCCTTCACGTACTTCAGGTCCGCCCGCTCCGGCCCGTGGAGGAGCCCCTGCTCCGCAGCGGTGAGGGCCTCCTGCCAGCGGTGGAGGGCCAGCTCACAGGTACCCTTCCGGTACCAGGCCTCCGCATCCTCGGGGCTCAGGTCCAGCGACTGCGTGAAGGAGTCCCGGGCCTCCTCCCGCCGTTCCAGCCGGGAGAGGGCGATGCCACGGCAGAACCATGCCCGGTCAAAGGCGGGCGCCTGCTGCACGGCCGCCTCGAAGACCTCCAGTGCCTCCCCGGTCCGGCCCAGGGCCAGCAGCGACTGCCCCCGGCCGGAGAGTGCCAGGAGGTGGGCGGGTTCCAGGGCCAGCACCTCCATGAAGGCCTCGACGGCTTCCGCATGCCTTCCCAGGGAGGCCAGGGAGACCCCTTTCTGGAACCAGGAGGGGGGATCGTCAGACCGGGTCATGAGGGCCATCTCGAAGGCCCCCACCGCCTCCTGGTCCCTCTCCAGCGCCCGGAAGGCCAGCCCCTTCTGGTAGTACGCCGATGCGTTCCCGGGATCCAGGGATGCGGCCCGGGTGAAGGCCTCCAGCGCCTCCGCGGTCCGGCCCAGCACCATCAGGATCAGGCCCCGCTGGTACCAGAGGTCGCCGTCGCCATTATCCTCCTCCAGGAGCCCGTCCAGGAGGGCCAGGGCCTCGCCGTGGTTCCCCAGCTGCTCCAGGCAGGAGGCCAGCCGGTACCGGGCGCGGGGTTCACCGGGTTCCTTCTCCAGCATGCTCCGGTAGGCGTCGGCGGCAGCGCGGTACTCCCCCAGCTCCTCCCGGGTGATCCCGGCCTGCCACCAGACCGACGGATCATCCGGGGCCAGCCGGAGGGCCGCTTCAAAGGATACCGCCGCCTCTTCGGGATTCCCCAGTTCCCGGTATGCGATCCCCCGCTGAATCAGCGCACCCGTGTGGGAGGGTGATACCTCCAGGGCCCGGTCAAAGGCCTCGATGGCGTCGTGGATCCTGCCGAGGCGCCGGAGTCCGGCACCCTGCTGGAACCAGGGTTCCGGGTCATCGGGCTGCAGGATCCCTGCCTGCGAGAACGCATCCACCGCCTCATCCAGCCGGTCCAGCTCCGCCAGGGACCGGGCCAGCCGGAACCAGTCTTCCCCGGTCCCTTCACCGGTAAGGAGGCCCTCCGCCAGCGAGGGCGCCGCGTCCGCATAATGCTGGATCCGGTACTCGCAGGTCCCCTTCCGGAGCCATCCGCCGGACCGGGAAGGGTCCAGGGAGACCAGGTGTCCATAGGCCTCCGCCGCTTCTGCGAACCGCTCCTGCCCCTCCAGGGACCGGCCCAGGGTCTCCCAGGAATCGGCATCCCCCGGATCGATCTCCACCGCCTGAGCCAGGGCTTCCGCGGCCGCTCCCGCATCGCCGGCCGAGAGAAGGCTCTCGCCCTTCAGCCGCCACGCGGTGGCATCGCGGGGCAGGAGGCCGATCCGCCGCCCGAAGGCATCGGAAGCCTCCTTCCAGAGACCCCGCTCCCGCCGGACCATTCCCAGCCGGAGCCAGAGGTCCGGGTTCCCGGGAGCGATCTCCACTGCCCGGAGGTACGCCTCCTCCGCTGCATCGTACTGCCCCAGTTCCTCGTGGCAGATCCCGAGGGCGGCACTGGCGGTCCGGTGGCCGGGATCGGCCCGGGTGCACTCGGCATAGGACGCAGCCGCCTCCTCCGTCCTGCCGAGGGCCTGGAGGGCCATCCCCCGGGCCGCCAGCATGCCGGCATGGCCGGGCGAACCGGCAAGCCCGCGGTCCAGGGCTTCCACGGCCCCGGCGTACCGTTCCTGCGCCATCTCCACCCGGCCCATCAGGTACCAATCCTCCGCGTGATCCGGCTCCTGGGCGAGGCCCCGTGCAAGGGCCTCCGCCGCCTCATCGCACCGGCGGGTCCTGGCGAGGAGCCTCCCCAGCCGGATCCAGAGACCGGGCGCATCCGGCTGCAGGTCCAGGGCAGAACGGAAGGCATCGGCAGCATCGTCGTCCCGGCCCAGGATCTCCCGTGCCTCCCCAAGCCGGATCCAGGTCGCTGCCACGTCAGGCTGCAGTGCCACGGCGGCCTCCAGGGCATCCGCCGCGGCAGCGGGATCCCCGCCGGCCAGGGCTGCGGCTCCCCTGTCGGCCAGGAGACCGGGATCGTCGGGGCTCTCCCGGAGGGCCCGTTCGTAGAGGTCCCCCGCCTCCCGGTACCGTCCCAGCCGCTGGAGCACGTCACCCAGATCCCGCAGCGTCCCGGGATCAGAGGGGTCTGCCTCCAGCGCCTTTGAGAGGGCGAGGGCGGCTTCCGTATCCTTCCCCAGGGAGGAGAGGATCTCCCCCTTGAGATGCCAGAAACGGGCCGGTTCCCCGTCCCGCTCCAGGGCCTCCCCCACCGCCGCGAGGGCCCCCTCCGCATCGCCTGCCTGCTGCAGCGAACGGGCACGGCAGAAGCGGGGTACGGCATCCCCGGGCCGGAGATCGCCGGCCATCGCGAAGGCGGAGGCGGCACCATCAAACTGTCCCACCGCAAAGAGGACACGCCCCTTCAGCACCCAGGGCTGTGGATCGCCAGGGGAGAGGGCGATGGCCTGCTCCAGTGCTTCCCGCGCCGCATCCAGGTCCCCCTCCTTCTCCCGGGCCAGGCCCAGGTGATACCAGGCGCCGGCATGGGAGGGATCCCGCTCCACCGTCTCCGTGAGGGGGTCGATGGCCTCGCCGTAGCGTCCCCTCGCGAGGGCGGTGAGGGCCAGGTCGTACCAGGCCTCGGTGCTCGCCGGGGAGATGGCGAGACCGTGGCGGAGGGAATCCGCCGCCTGGTCCAGGTCACCTTCGGCCCTCTCGGACCGCCCCAGGAGGTACCAGGCCGTGGCATCCCCGGGTTCCAGGGAGATGGCCCTGCGGAACGCCTCGGCGGCCTCGCCGTGGCGTTCCCGGGCGGACAGGGTGGTCCCTTTCACCAGCCATGCCTGGGGATCCTCGGGGTCCCGTGCCAGGACCTGGTCCGCCGCATCCTCCGCCTCCCCGTGTCTCCCCAGCGCTGCCAGGCTCTGGGCCCGGTGGAAGTACGCCCCGGTGTTCTCCGGGTCCAGCCCGATCACGCGGAGGAACGAGGCCTCGGCATCGTCATGCCGCCCCAGCTCCTGCTGGGCCAGGCCCCGGTTATACCATGAGGGGGCGTGGCCCGGGTCCAGGCTGGTCCCATGGTCAAACGCCTCCACTGCACCGGCGAAGTCTCCCATCTCGAAGAGGACACCCCCCCGGTTGTTCCATGCGGAGGCGTTATCCGGGTCCAGGGCGAGGGAGCGGGAGAAGGACTCCGCCGCCTCCGGAAACCGGCCCAGCCCCGAGAGGATGCAGCCCCGGTTGTACCACACCTCGGCGTCATCGGGGCGGATCTCCGCCGTCCGGTCCAGGGCTGCCAGCGCCTCCTCGCCCTCGCCCTGGGGGACCCGGAGGGTGGCCAGCCGGTACCAGGCATCAGCATGGGTGGGATTGGCGTCGGTGGCACGGGAGAAGAACCCGATGGCGCCGTCCACGTCCCCCTGCGAGGCCCGGATCTTCCCCATCTCATAGAGGGCATCGGCGTTCTCGGGTTCCACGGCGATGACCCTCTCGAAGGAGGCGAAGGCCTCGTCGGGCGAACCCAGGGCTGCCTGGATCCGGCCCCGTTCATACCATGCCTGCACGTGGTCCGGCGAGAGGTAGATGGCCCGCTCCAGGGCATCCAGGGCCTCGTCCCACCGGCCAAGCTCCGCGAGGGAGAGCCCCTTCCCTGTCCAGGCCTGGAGGTTCTCAGGCTGCACGGCCAGGGAACGGGAGAAGGACTCCACCGCCTCCCCGTCCCTCCCCAGTTCCGCAAGGGAGAGGCCCCGGAGGAAGAGGGCCTGGTCATGCTCCGGCTGCAGGCGTGCCACCTCCCCGAAGGCCTCTGCAGCGGCTTCATGCTGTCCCAGGTGCTGCAGGCAGAGTCCTTTCAGGTACCATGCCTGTTCGTGGTCCGGCTGGAGACGGATCACCTGTTCCAGCGCCTCCGCCGCCTCTTCGTAGCGGGACTCCTCCAGGAGAGCGGTGCTGCGGCCGAACCAGGCCTCAGCCCGGTCCGGCCGGATCTCCACGGCCTTCCCAAAGGATTCGGCGGCATCGGCGAACCTCCGCTCTCCTGCGAGGGCCCGTCCTCTCTGGTACCAGGCATCGTCCCGGTCCCCCTGCACCGCGACGACCGCATCCAGTGCCTCCACCGCCTCGGGGAGGCGGCCCATCTCCATGAGCCCCAGGCCCTGCAGGTACCGGGCTTCCATGAGGCTCCCGTCCAGTGCCAGGGCCCGGGTGAAGGAATCGACCGCTTCCCCGTGCTCGTTCAGGGCGGAGAGGGCCCTGCCCCGGAGGAACCAGGCCTCGGGGATCTGGGGTTCCCTCTCCAGAGCCCGGTCCAGGGCGGTGACGGCCTCGGGATACCGCTCCAGGGAAAGGAACGCCTGGCCCATGAGGAACCAGGTCCTGCCGCGGCCGGGATCCAGTTCCAGGGCCGCCCCCGCGGCCCGTGCCGCCTGTTCCGGCTGGTCCAGGGAGAGGTGCACCAGGCCCTTCTGGTACCAGCCCTCGGCGTGAAGGGGATCAAGCCGGGTGGCATGGTCAAAGGATTCCATTGCTTCCGGGAACTGCTTCAGCTCCACCTGGGCAAGTCCGCGGTTGAACCATGCACCGCCGCTTTCGGGGTCCAGGGAGACGGCACGGGACAGGGACTCGCCGGCCTCCTCGTACCTCCCCAGGTGGATCAGGACACCGCCGCGGTTGTTCCAGGCCAGCGCGTTCCCGGGGTCCAGCTCCAGGGACCGGTCAAAGGCCCTGGCCGCATCCCCGTACCGCTGGAGCCCGGAGAGGATACAGCCCCGGTTGTAGTGCGCAGAGGCTGACGAGGGATCCTGGGCCAGCAGCCGGTCGAAGGCCTCCAGCGCGGCGGGGAGATCCCTCCTCCGGAAGAGGAGGGCGCCCTCCGCCGCGAGGGCACCGGCATGGGTGGGGTCGATCTCGGCGGCCCGGCCGTAGGATTCCAGGGCGATCTCCTCTTTCCCCGTCTTCTCCAGGGAGAGCCCCCGCCGGAACCAGCCTTCCGCGGTGGTCGGTTCCAGGAAGAGGGCCTGGTCCAGGGCGTCCACCGCCGCTTCCGCCTCCCCCTGCCCCTGCAGGGCGAGGCCCAGGTGGTACCAGGCATCGCTGTTCGCCGGCTCCTTCTCCACGGCCTCCCGGAGAGTCCCCGCGGCATCGGAGTACCTGCCGGCACGCTCCTGTTCCACTCCCAGGCGGTGCAGGTACCGGGGATTGCCGGGGTCCAGGGCCAGCGCCTTCGACAGACTCTCCACGGCATCGGGATGCCGGTCCAGTCCCGCGAGGGAGAGCCCCCGGTGGAAATGTACCTGAGCATTGCCGGGTTCCAGTACCAGGACCTGGTCAAAATCCTTCACCGCCTCTCCGTAGTCGGTGAGGGCCTCCCTGCAGAGCCCTGACTGGTACCAGGCCCGGGTGTGGCCGGGATCCTGTGCCAGGACCTCCCCGAACCGGGTCAGGGCATCCCGGTACCGTTCCATCGCCTGGTACACCAGGCCCTGTTCGAAGAGTGTCTCGGCAGCACCCGGTGCCTCGCGCAGTGCGCGGTCAAAGGACTCCAGGGCCTCGGTGGTCCTCCCCAGGCGGGAGAGGGCCAGCCCCCGGAGGTGGAGGGCCTCCGCGGAGGCGGGTTCCAGTCGCAGGGCCCGCTCGCTGGCCTGCAGCGCTCCCGGGAACCGGGAGAGGGCCATCCGCGCCCTCGCCAGGGAGAGCCACGCCATCACTCCCTCGGGTTCCTCTTCCGTGACCCGGGCGAAGGTCTCCTCTGCCTCGGGATTCCGACCCAGTGCCGCCAGGCAGCGGCCCCGGAGGGAGAGGGCTCCCCGGTGATCCGGGCGGTTCTCCAGTGCCCGGTCGGCACAGTCCAGGGCTTCAGCATACCCCTTCAGGGCAAAGAAGATGGACCCGATCCGGTACCAGGCATCCTCGTGCTGGGGATCGAGCTGGAGCACCTTTTCAAAGGAGGTGACCGCCTCCTCTTCCCGGCCCATTTCAGTGAGGGCCAGGCCCCGGTAGTACCAGGATCGCACATCATCGGGGGTCCGTTCCGTCACCTTCTCAAAGCAGGGGATGGCCTCGGCAAACCGCTTCAGCTGGAAGAGGGCAACCCCCTGGTGGTACCAGGAGGCCGTGTCCGCCGGGTCGATGGCCAGCGCCCGCTGGAAGGAATCCACCGCGTCGGGGTAGCGTTCCTGGGAGGAGAGGGCCCAGCCCCGGTTGTACCAGGCATGGGCATTCACCGGCTCCCGCTCCAGCACCCGGTCAAAGGCCTCGACCGCGGGGCCGTACTGCTCCATCTGGTTCTCGGAGAGCCCCAGGTTGTACCACGCCCGGGTCAGTGAGGGGTCCGCCTCCACCGCTTTCCGGCTGGCGTCCCGGGACTCCTCATACCGCTGCAGCTGGTACAGGGCGGCGGCCCGGTTGTACCAGGCCTGGGCATGGTCCGGGTCCTGTTCGGTCACCCGGCCGAAGGACTCCACCGCGTCACTGTACCGCTCCAGCTGGTTCTGGATGGTACCCCGGGTGAACCAGGCCTCGCCGTTGCCGGGATCACGGCGCACCGCCTGGTCGAGGGAAGCCAGGGCCTCCTCGAACCGGCCCAGCCGGTTCAGGGCGATTCCCCGGCTGTGCCATGCCGGTGCGTGCTCCGGTTCCAGGGAGATGACCCGGTCGAAGGATGCCACGGCATCGGGGTACCGCGCCAGCTCCTGTTCGGCGGTCCCCTTCGCCATCCATGCCCGGACATCACCGGGTGTCTCCCTGATGGCCCGGTCAAGGGCTTCGACGGCCTTCTCGTACCTCCCCAGCCGGTTCAGGGCCAGACCGGCGGAGAGGAGGGCCCCCGCATGACGGGAGTCCAGTTCCAGCACCTTCCGGAAGGCCTCCACCGCCTCCTGGTCCCTTCCAAGGGCAGAGAGATGGCGGCCCTGCAGGTACCAGGCGGTGAGGTTGTGGGGATCCGACTTCGTGGCCATCTCCTGGGCAAAGAGGGCACCCTCCCGGTCCCCCTGCTCCTCCAGGACAACCCCCCTCCCGGACCAGACCCGGCTGCTGGCCGGGTCCCTCTCCAGCGCCCGGTCGTACGCCTGGAGTGCCTCCTCCCGCCGCCCCAGGGCATGGAGGAAAGCTCCCTTCTGTTCCCAGAGGGGAACGTACTCCGGCCTGGCCTCCTCCACCTCTGCGAGCGCCGAAAGCGCTTCTGCGTACTGCTGCATCTCCCCCAGCACCAGGGCCTTCTGGAACCAGGCGTCCGTGTGGCGGGGATTGTCAGCCAGGATCGCATCCAGCGCCTCCACCGCCTCCTGGTCCCTCCCGAGAACCTGCAGGCAGAGGGCCCGGTGGAACTGTACCTCCGCGCGGCCGGGCTCGATCTCCCGCACCTGGTCGTAGAACGCGAGGGCTTCGCCGTGGACGCCCAGTTCCTCCAGGATCAGCCCCTTGTGGAACAGGGCCGGCACGTTCTCCGGGTCCCGTTCCAGCGCCCGGTTGAATGTCTCTACGGCGTCGCCATAGTGGAGGAGGCCTTTCTCCGCGAGGCCCTTCTCCACCAGGGCTCCGGGATGATCGGGCTCGGCGGCCAGCACCTTCTCCAGGCAGGTGATGGCTTTCCGGTACCGGTTCAGCCGGTTCAGTGCGAGGCCCCGGTGGTACCAGGCGGTGAGGTTCCCCGGTTCCAGGTCCGTCACGTTCTCAAAGGCTTCCGCCGCCTCGCCGAACCGCCGCATCTCTGAAAGCACGAGCCCCAGGTGGTACCAGGCCTCCACCATCCCCGGGTCCAGCTCCAGGGCGTTCGTCAGGGCGGAGAGGGCCGGGACCGGCTGACCGATCTGCATCCTGGCGATCCCCAGGGCCAGGTGTGCAGGCGCCTCCCGGGGGTCCAGGGCCAGGCACCGTTCCAGCGACTCCACCGCGGCCTGGTACTCACCGAGCCGCATCTGCACCCTTCCCATCTCCAGCCAGAGACCGGGATTCTCCGGTGAGAGGGAGAGGGCCTTCTCTAGGGCGTCCCGCTGTTCCCGTGACCGGCCGGCATCCCCGAGGAGGAGCCCCTGCCGGGTCCATGCCTCGGCACTGGAGGGGTCGATCTCCAGGCTGCGGGTGAGGGAGGCGAGGGCCTGCTCCGGCGCGCCTGCCCTGTCCTGGCAGGTGGCCAGGTGGAACCATGCGGAGGCGTTCCCCGGTTCCCGGCTGACCACCTGGGTGAAGGACTCCACCGCCGCGGGATAGTCGCGCAGCTCCTCCTCGGCCAGGCCCTTCAGGAACCAGGTGCCGGGATCCCCGCTGTCCAGGGAAAGCGCCCGGGCCAGGACGGGGACCGCCTCACCGAACTGCCGGAGCTCGCTCCGGCACTTCCCCAGGGCCACCAGGGCTTCCCGCCGATCCGGTACCCGTTCCAGGGACGACTGGAGCAGGGGTGTGGCGGCGGCGAAGTCGCCCAGGGCCATCCGGGAGATACCGGCATGGAAGAGGGCATCGGCGTTCTCCGGCTCCAGTGCCAGGGCCCGGTCCAGTGCCCGGATGGCCCCGTCATGGGATTCTTTCCGGGCGAAGTTCATGCCCAGGTGGTACCAGGCCTCTGCAGACTCCGGTTCCACGCGGGTGGCCCGGTCCAGTGCCTCCACCGCCTCCCCGGGTCTGCCCATGGATTCCCGGAGGAGCCCGGTCCGGAGGAGGGGATCGAACTGTTCCGGCTGGATCTCCAGCGACCGGCCGTACGAGCGGAGTGCCTCATCCCGCTGCCCCAGTTCCTCATGGGAGAGTCCCTTCCGGTACCAGCCCTCGGCGTTCTCCGGTTCACGGTCCAGGAAGCGGGTGAATGCCTGGACGGCACCGTCATGGTCACCGGTCTCCCTCCGGGCATTCCCCAGGTGGAACCAGGCATCGGCCCGGTCCGGTTCCAGCTCGACGGCACGGGCAAACGAGCGGGCAGCATCATCCCACCGTTCCTGCGCCTCCTCCGCGACCCCCTTCTGGACCCAGGCATCGGCATGATACGGGACCAGATCCACCACGTGGGAGAATGCCTCCGCCGCCCCTGCATGATCGCCGGATGCCAGGCGGGCAGCCCCCAGCCGGTACCAGGCATCGCTGTTCTCCGGCTCCTTCTCCACGAACCGTGCGAAGGATCCGGCTGCATCGGTATCACGGTCCCGCGTCGACTCTGAGATCCCTTTCCAGTACCACGCATCCGCATGATCCGGTGCGATCTCCACTGCCCGGGTGAGGGCCTCCACCGCCCCCTCGTGATCCCCGATCCCCTGCCGGGCCAGCCCCAGCCGGTACCAGCCGTCACTGGTTGCCGGTTCCTTCTCCACGAACCGTGCGAAGGATCCGGCTGCATCGGCATGACGGTCCAGCGCTGCCTCGGAAAGCCCCTTCCGGTACCAGGTGTCCGCGTGGTCAGGGGCCAGATCCACCGCCCGGCTGAAGGCCTCCACCGCCCCCTCGTGATCCCCGATCCCCTGCCGGGCCAGCCCCATCTGGTACCAGGTTGCTTCCCGGGTCGCATCCAGTGCCACGGACCGGCTGAAGGAGGTGGCGGCCTGCTGCAGCCGGTCCTGCCCCTCCTCAGAGAGCCCCAGCCGGTACCATGCGTCTGCACGGTCCGGGGCGATGGCCACCGTTTTCGCGAAGGCGTCAGCGGCCCCGGGATGGTCGCCCATGGCCATCCGGGCAATCCCCAGGTGGTACCAGGCATCGGCCCGGCCGGCTTCCAGCTCCCCTGCACGGGAGAAGGATCGGCTGGCATCCTCCCACCGTTCCAGGACCTCCTCCGCAAGGCCCTTCCGGTACCAGGCTTCGGCATGGTCCGGTGTGATCTCCAGGGACCGGGCAAAGGATCCCGCAGCCCCCTCATGGTCGCCGGTCTTTTCCAGGGCCGATCCCAGCCGGTACCACGCATCCGCATGCCCCGGTTCCTGCAGCGTGGCCTCGGTGAAGGAGCGGAGGGCGTCCTCCTTTCGATCCAGCGCTTCCTCCGCGAGCCCCTTCAGGTACCAGGCCCCGGCCTGCTCCGGCAGGAGCGAGGTGACCCGGGTGAGATCCTCCCGGGCCTCCTCCGGCCGGGCGGCATCCAGAGCGGAGCGGCCCCGGAGCAGCAGCGCCTCGCCGTGATCCGGCCGGAGGGCCAGGACCCGGCTGAAGGATTCCACGGCATCGCTGAATTTCCCCAGCTGGCGCAGGCCCACCCCGCGGTGGAACCACGCGTCAGTATCCTCCGGTGCCAGGGCGACCGCCCGGGAGAGGGACTCCACCGATGCCCCGTAGTCAAGGAGGTCCCCCTCCGAGAGCCCCTTCTGGTACCACGCCCCGGCCCGGTCCGGATCCGCCTCCAGGGCATGCTCCAGGGCCTCCACTGCCCCGTAGAAGTCCTTCCTGATCCTCCGGATCAGCCCCAGATGGTACCAGGCATCCACATGATCGGGGGTGAGGGCCACGGTCTTCCGGTACGATTCCTCCGCCGCAGCAGGGTCATCACTCATCTCCTCGGAGAGACCCTTCCGGTACCAGGCGTCGGTGAGGTCCGGCACAATCTCCGCTGCCCGCGTGAACGCCTCCACCGCTCCCTCGTGGTCATCGATCTTCTGCCGGGCCAGCCCCAGCCGGTACCAGGAGTCCCCGTTCGCCGGGTCCTTCTTCACGGACCGGGCCAGGGATCCGGTGGCGTTCCGAAACCGCTCCAGGGCCAGCTCCGAGAGGCCCTTCCGGTACCATGCATCCGCATGCTCGGGGGCGATCTCCACTGCCCGGTCCAGCGCTTCCACGGTACCCGCGTGGTCCTCCATTGCCTGCCGGGCAAGACCCAGCCGGTACCATGCGTCACCGTTCGCCGGTTCAATCTCCACGGACCGGCCGAGGGACACGGCGGCATCCCTGTCCCGTTCCTCAGCTGCCTCGGAGATGCCCTTCCGGTACCAGGCATCCCAGTGGTCCGGGAGGATCTCCACCGCCCGGTCCAGCGCTTCCACTGCACCCGCGTGGTC
>JAJRDC010000113.1 GCA_028678635.1 Methanomicrobiales archaeon | reverse complement strand
GCTTTTGACCTGGGTTCGAATCCCAGCCGGGGCGTCCCCCCCACGCTGTTGTTTGTTCTATCCCGGATCGGCAATCCCGATACACTTCCGGGGACCCCGCGACGCCCCGCAGGGGCGACGTGGGGATAGCAGTCTTCTATTCACATAAGTCAGGTTCCTGTTCCTTCTATCGGAAGAACCGAGTGGCTCACACACATATCGGTCCACTATCCCCGCTCCGCCCTCCGGGCTCCGCGGGGTCCCCTGCGGCGTACCGGGATTGCCGGACCACGGTTCATCTGGATTTGGCAACCTTCATTCTCTCAGCAACTCCAATAGAAGTGTAACGACGACCCGGAGTCCCGCCGTGCAGCTCGTTTCCGTGAAGAAAGCCTACTCCTACGATACTCAGCGGACCGTTCCTCCGGAGGAGACGCTGGCACGGGTCGAGCCCCGGCTCCATGCCGCCGGGATCACCCGGGTGGCCGACATCACGAACCTGGACCGGATCGGGATCCCGGTCTTCTCCAGCATCCGGCCCATGGCCAGCTCGGGGGCCATCACAGTCTACAACGGCAAGGGCGCGACCCCGGCCGAAGCAAAGGTCTCGGCCATGATGGAGGGGATCGAGCGGTTCTCCGCAGAGGTGGGGGACCGCCCGCTGGTGACCGGGGCATATCCTGCCATCCTCTCCCGGGGGCCATCGGTCGATCCCACGACCCTGATCCTGCCAGCGGGGGCCGATCCTTCCCGCTCCCTTCCGTGGGTGACGGGTACCGATCTCCTGGATGGTACAGAGATCCAGATCCCTGCCCATGCAGTCTTCCACCCATTGCCCCCCGGGTATCCCCCGCTCTTCCGGACCAATACGAACGGCCTCGCGTCCGGGAACACCCGGGAGGAGGCCATCTTCCACGCCCTGATGGAGATCGTGGAACGGGATGCCTGGTCCCTGGTGGAGACGACCCGGAACACAGGGCCACTCGTCGTGAACGCTGCCGAGGGCCTGCCCGGCGAACTGCTGAAGCGGTTCTCGGACGCGGAGGTGGAGGTGCGGGTGAAGAACATCACGAGCGACCTCGGGATCCCCACCATCGCCGCGGTCTCGGACGATACCCGGCTCCGGGATCCGGCACTCCTCACGCTGGGGATGGGCACCCACACGAACGCCCGCATCGCGCTGCTCCGGGCTCTCACGGAGGTGGCCCAGAGCCGGCTCACCCAGATACACGGTGCCCGTGAGGATACGACGGTGGCAGACTTCCGCAGGAAGATAGGGTACGACCGCACCCGGCGGATGAACCGGTACTGGTTTGACGGCGACGGCGAGGTGGACTTCCGGACGATCCCCTCGTGCGACACCGATGATTTTCTCACCGATATTCGCCACACGCTGGCGGTGCTTGCACGGGCAGGGTTTGCCCACGTCATTGCCGTGGACCTGACCCGGCCCGAGATCGGTGTTCCCGTCGTGCGGGTGGTGGTGCCGGGCCTGGAAGTGTACGCCATGGACCAGGAACGGGTCGGACAGAGGTGCAGGGATGCCCGGAATCGTCGTCTTTCTCGGACCCAGCCTTGACCGGGCAGAGGCACGGCGGATCCTCCCGGCCGGGTACCGTCCGCCGGCAGCCCGGGGAGATCTCTCCCGCGCCGCGGAGGAGGGGGCGCGGATCATCGGGCTCATCGACGGCGTCTTCTTCCAGGAGAGTGCCGTGGGGCACCGGGAGATCCTCTCTGCCCTCCAGAAGGGGGTCCGGGTCGTGGGTGCGTCCTCCATGGGTGCCCTCAGGGCAGCAGAGCTCCATACCCTGGGAATGGAAGGGGTGGGACGGATCTTCCGGTGTTACCGCGACGGGATCATCACCTCGGATGACGAGGTGGCCCTCCTCTTTGACCCTGAGTACTTCAATCCCCTCTCCGAGCCCCTGGTGAACATCCGGTGGGCCGCCGTACGGGCAGCGAAGGAGGGGATCATCACTGAGGAGGATGCTCTCGACATCGTGGATGCCGCCGAGGCGCTGTATTTCACCGAGAGGACGTATCCCCACGTCGTCAGGACGGCAGAACTCCCCGAGGACCGGGCCCGGGCGTTCCTCTCGTATGCCGCCGAACCGGAACAGGACTTAAAACGCCTCGACGCGGTGGAAGCCCTCCGCCGGATCCGTGAGATTGCAGAAGAGATCGGGATCTGATATCGGTGCGCTTACCGGGTCTTTGCCCGCATCAGTATGGGAGAATCCGGTAGGATTTCGGAATTTATTTCAGGTTCCTGAGCCTGTCCATTGCCCAGGCGGCATCGTTACTTCCCGCCCGTACGAGAGCACCCAGGAACTGCATCGCCTGCCGGCGAAGTGTCCTGTCATTCGACGTGTTGATGATCGAATAAAGATGAAACGCCCGTTCATCCTGCCAGACCTTTTTGTCCGTTGCACCCATCACAACACCCAACAGAACCGGTCTTCCTAGTCCCTGTATAAAGGTTTGCCAAGCATTCCCTGCTATCGTGATGCGGTGGACAGGCAATCGTGGTTTTGCTATTCCGAGTAAAGAATCATCATGAGTGAGGATAATGTTTCCCTATGTTCATCACCGTTCTTCCGGGGCGCGGTTCCTGAGACTGAATCGAGAAGAACGCATCAGAGCACCTCATCCATGGAGCCACTCCGGTACCCCTCCAGATCAAGGGTCACGTACCGGAATCCAAGGTCCAGGAGCGTGTCCAGGATCTCGCCGCGTTCCGCCCAGGCATCCTCCATCCGGTCGGCTGGCACCTCGATCCTTGCCACCGGCCCGTGGACCCGTACCCTGGCCTGGGGGAACCCGAGTTCGGCCAGGAAATCCTCGGCCCTTTCGATCCCCCTCAGCTGTTCTTCGGTGAGCGCATCGCCGTATGCAACCCGGGACGCCAGGCAGGCCGACGAAGGCTGATCCCAGAAGCGATACCGCCGTCCCCGGGCCAGTGCCCGGATGTCATCCTTCGTGATTCCTGCCTCCAGGTAGGGGTGGATGATCCCCTCCTCGGTGCTGGCCTGGATACCGGGGCGGTGCTCCTCCAGGTCAGAGCAGGTGATCCCGTCTGCGACCCATTGCAGGCCCAGTTCCCGTGCCCGCCGTTTCAGCACCCCCGCGGTGATCTTCCGGCAATGGTAACAGCGCGTGGGCGGGTTGGCATGGAACTCCTCCCATTCCAGCAGGGGAACGGGGATCACCTCCCATGGGATGCCCAGTTTCTCTGCGGTAACACGGGCCCGCTGGACGGCCCTCCGGGGCACGACCGGGCTGTCCAGGAGCACCGCTGTCATCCGGTCGCCAAGGACATCGCGGGCGACGGCGGCGAGGAGGGCCGAGTCCACTCCCCCGGAGTAGGCGACCAGCATCGAACCCCGATCCCGGATCCGTTCCCTGAGGACCTCTGCCTTCTCCCGGATCTTCTTCCGGGATGTCCGGACTGCCACCTCTGCACCCCAGGGCTAGTTCACCGGGGCACCATATGAATGCACAGGATCGGGAAACGGCGGCCGGGGAATGATGCGGAGGGACAGTGACCGGTACCCACCGGTCAGCTTATGGTCCGGACGGGTGAATGAGAGAAGTACAGCACGCATGAAGGGCTCATACAGGGATACCGCCACGAACCCGGAGGACCGGGCCGGGATCGCATCCTTCCGTCAAACCATCGCGAGCGGGGCCATGTACCCATGAAGAGAGCAGGGAAGCCCGGGGACCTCTCGGAGCGGGAACGGCAGCGGTACCACCGGCAGATCCTTCTCTTTGGCACCGAGGGGCAGGAACGGCTGAAGAAGGCCCGGGTCTTCATCGCCGGGGCGGGGGGCCTGGGATCGCCGCTGGCCATGTACCTGGCGCTCGCCGGGATCGGGAGCATAACCCTCGCCGATCACGACAGCGTGGAGCTTTCCAACCTGAACCGGCAGGTGCTCCACTGGGATACAGACGTGGGGAGGCCGAAGACCGGATCGGCGGAGGAGAAGCTCCGGGCCATGAACCCGGACATCACGATCCGCGCCATCGACCGGACCATCGATGGCTCGAACGTGGCAACGGTCACGAAAGGCCAGGATGTGATCGTCGATGCGATGGACAACTTCCCTACCCGGTATGATCTCAACCAGGCCGCGATCCGCCATCGGATCCCCTTCATCCATGGGGCCATCCGGGGCTTCGACGGCCAGGTGATGACCGTGATCCCGGGGCAGACGGCATGCCTCCGGTGTATCTTCCCTACTGCCCCCCCAAAGGAACAATTCCCGGCCATCGGTGT
>JAJRDC010000198.1 GCA_028678635.1 Methanomicrobiales archaeon | reverse complement strand
TCCTGCGGGGGAACACTCGTGGTGACCGGGGGAACCGAGGTGGAGCATGCCCCCACCATCGATTACTTCACCGAGATCCACGCGGCGGTGCTCCGGGGCCTGGGAGCCGGGGTGTCCGTGGAGATCCGGAGGCGGGGGTACTACCCACAAGGAGGAGGGGAGGTGGCGGTCAGGGTAGCGCCCTCCCGGCTCCGGCCCCTGGATCTCTCCGGCGGGGGCACCCCCTCTCCCTGCGGGATCGTCTCCTGTTCCTCCAACCTCCCGGCCCACGTGGCCGAGCGGCAGGGCCGGGCGGCGGGGGCGTTGATCCGGAAGGAGACCGGCCTCCGCTGCGTGGCCCGTTGCGAACGGCAGGACGGCCTCTCCACAGGCTCCTCGTGCACGGCCTGGTCCGGCCCCCGGGGATCCTGCGCCCTGGGGCGCCGGGGCCTCCCGGCCGAGGAGGTAGGGGAGGCGACGGCCCGGGGACTGGTGGAGGCGGTGCAGAGCGGCGCCCGGGTGGACCATCACCTCTCG
This sequence comes from Methanomicrobiales archaeon, assembly GCA_028678635.1. The sequence continues at coordinate 4,162 of JAJRDC010000198.1, read as the reverse complement.
GACCAGCTGATGGTGTACCTGGCCATGGCCGGGGGATCCTTTACCGCCCCGGCCGCCACCCTCCATGCACGGACCATGCACTGGCTCCTCTCCGAGTTCGGATATGACGTGACGTGCCAGGAGGACGGCATCGTGGAGTGGTCCGCGTGATCCGGGTCCTGGACGCCTCGGCCTTCTTCGGGGAGATGCCCCTGGAAGGAGTGCTCCTCACCACGCCCTCGGTAGTTGAGGAACTGAGGGATCTCCGGTCAAGGGGGCGGCTGGAGGCCCTCCTCGCCTCCGGACTCCGGGTGGAGGCGCCCGGGAAGGGATCCCTGCTCCGGGTGGAGGAGGCGGCCACCCGCACCGGAGATACCGGGGTCCTCTCCCCCACAGACCGGGACCTGCTGGCCCTGGCCCTGGAGCAGGAAGGGACAGTGGTCACGGACGACTTTGCCCTCCAGAACACCGCCCGGGATCTGGGGATTCCGGTGGCGCCGATTCTCCAGCGGAGGGCCCGGAAGGTCAGATGGAGGTTCCGGTGCCCGGGGTGCGGGGCCACGGCCGATGCCCCTGGTTCCTGCCCGGTCTGCGGTGCGAAACGGGAAAGAAGCCATTAAGTAGTTCACCTCCCACGTTTCTCACATGTCTTCCCTCGAGGAGCTGATCCAGCGGGCGAAAGCACTCCACACCGAGGGCCACGGGCCCTCCCAGATCGCGGACGAGCTGAACCTCTCCATGGAGACGGTCACCTGGCTCCTCACCCAGCAGAAGGGGAGGGAGGTGCCCCGGGACGTGCTCATCGACTGGTCCGGGGTCAGCAGCCGGGCAGGCCTCATGGAGGACCTGGCCGTACTCATGGCCGACCGGGCCCTCGCCGACGGGGAAGGGATCCCGGACGTGAGCGTGGTCGTGGGGATCGCCCTCTCCGGGGTCCCATTGGCCACGCTCGTGGCCCTCCAGGCCGATGCCCGGCTCGCGGTGTACCACCCGGCCCGGGCCAGCCAGGGGGAGAAGAAGGTGGGGTCGGTGAGCGGGAACTTCTCCGCGATTGCCGGCGAGCGGTGCCTGGTCGTGGACGATGTGATCACGTCCGGGAAAACCCTGCGCGAGGTGGTGGGGTACCTCCGGGACCACGGGGCCACACCCGCCGCCATCTGGGTGATCTTTGACAAGCGCGGCGTAAAAGAGGTGGAGGGGGTACCGGTTACCTCGCTCTTCCGGGTCTCCCGGCTGGACTAGACATCCCTTTTTTCTCTCCTTCCCCATTCGAACGCTTTATATAGAAGTTTAAATCCATGTGTAATGACACAGGAGGATATCTGATGCAGCTTACGGGACAACCCGTCATCATTCTGAAGGAAAACGTGGAGCGGAACCGTGGGAAGGAGGCCCAGCGCTCCAACATCATGGCAGCGAAGGCCATCGCGGCCGCGGTACGGACCACCCTCGGACCCCGGGGCATGGACAAGATGCTTCTCTCGTCCACGGGCGACGTGGTGATCACGAACGACGGAGCCACGATCCTCCATGAGATCTCGGTCCAGCACCCGGGCGGCAAGATGGTCGTTGAGGTGGCCGAGACCCAGGACGATGAGGTGGGGGACGGCACCACCACCGCCTGCATCCTTGTCGGCGCCCTGATGGAGCAGGCCGAGAGGATGCTGGAAAAGGACATCCACCCCACGGTGATCGCCCAGGGCTACCGGATGGCGATGGAGAAGGCTCTCGAGGTGGTGGAGGGGATGTCCTTTGACGTGAAGGCCGGCGACCGGAAGGTTCTCTGCCAGATCGCGGACACGGCAATGACCGGGAAGTCCATCGAGTCGGTGAAGTCCAAGCTGGACGGGATCGTCGTGGACGCGGTGAAGGCAGTGGCCCAGACCGTGAACGGGAAAATCCTGGTGGACGAGGACGACGTGATGATCAAGAAGCACGTCGGCGAGACCATGGACGACGCGGAGCTGGTCCACGGCATCGTGCTGGACAAGGCCAGGTCCTCAGAGGAGATGCCCCGGAAGGTGGAGAAGTGCCGGGTGGCCCTCGTCGCGACGCCCCTGGAGATCACGAAGACCCAGGTGAAGTCCAAGATCAAGATCACCTCCCCTGACCAGCTGGTGGCCTTTGACGAGCAGGAGAAGGAGTCCCTCCGGAAGATGGCCGGGAAGATCTTTGATTCCGGTGCCAACGTGGTCCTCTGCCAGAAGGGGATCTCGGATGCCGTGGCCTACTACCTGGCCCAGCAGGGGGTCTTTGCTGTCCAGGACGTGCCCGAAGCCGACATGCTGAAGGCGGCCCGGGCCCTGAACGGCCAGGTGGTCCAGAAGCCCGGCGAGCTCACGAAGGCATCCCTCGGCCAGGCAGAGCTCTGCGAGCAGCTGGAGGGCGTGGATATCGTGAAGATCTCGGGGTGCAAGAACCCGAGGGCCGTCACCATCCTCCTGCGAGGCTCCACCCAGGTGCTCATCGACGAGCTGGAGCGGGCGGTCTACGACGGCGTCCGGGTGGTCATGGATGCCATGGAGGACGGGAAGTACGTGGTGGGCGGCGGGGCCGTGGAGACGGAGATCCTGCTCCGGGTCCGGGAGTACGCCGGCAAGGTGGGCGGACGGACCCAGATCGCCATCGAGTCCTTTGCCAGCGCCTTTGAATCCATCCCGGTGACCCTTGCCGAGAACAGCGGGTTCAACCCCATCGACAAGCTGGTGGAGCTGAAGGCGGCCCATGCGAAGAGGAACAAAGCGATGGGCCTGAACGTGTACACGGGCAAGATCGTGGACATGTACAAGGCCGGTGTCTACGAGCCGATGCGGGTAAAGGTGCAGGCCATCCAGTCGGCCACCGAGGCGGCGAACATGCTGGTCCGGGTGGACGACATGATGATCACCCAGAACCCCAAGACCCCTCCGGGCGGTATGCCGGGCGGCATGCCCCCCATGGGGTAACATCCATCCTGCAGAAATACCGATATCCCTTTTTCCGGAGGGATTCACGGGAGCAGCCCTCCTCGATATCCTTAATTCTCGCGGCGGCCAAAGGAATACGGGCCATCCCTGCCGGGGTAGTCTAGTCCGGGAAGGCGGCAGCCTCGAAAGCTGCTGGCGCTCTGCGCCTCGGGAGTTCAAATCTCCTCCCCGGCGTCCCCCCTTTTCCAGGACGATCATACCACGAGAGATGATTCGTTGTGCCAATTCATTCGCAAACGCCGACCACTCACAGCGGTTCCGTGCCTGCCTGAACGGGAAAGGAAATATCACCTGGTCAGACCGGTTGAACCCGTGTTCTCATGGCTAAAATCTGAAAAAATCGGAAAATCTCTTCATCTCCACGCGGGGAGGGGTAACTCATGGCAAAACCAGGAGCAAAAACAATTCTCAATCAACAAAAGCCTGATCCGCGCGCGGAGGAGGAGGATGGGGAAAGCGCCGTGCTCGCGAAGATCGCCGCGATGCCGGAGCCGTATCGCGCCATCGGCGAGCGGCTCCATGCTCTCATCAAAGCCAGCGCACCAGCCCTCGCGCCGAAAGTCTGGTACGGGATGCCCGCGTATGCCAGGGACGGCACGGTCATCTGCTTCTTCCGCGGCGGGCAGATGTTCAAAGAGAGGTACATGACGCTCGGCTTCAACAGCCAGGCGAACCTCGACGAAGGCGCCATGTGGCCGATCGCCTTCGCGCTGAAGGAGTTGACTGCCGCGGAAGAGGCAAGGATCAGCGCGCTCGTGAAGAAAGCGGTGAGCGAAAGGACTGCCCTCGCCACCTCGTTGTCTGATTGACTTGTTGCACCCCGGTAGGTGTCGCTCACTCTCCCCCGTCGGATTCTTCCCTCTCCTGTATGCTGATGAAACGCTCTCGGTGACTCCGCCCCCGTCGCGTGAGCACCCCCCACGGTTGGTCCGGATCTCTGGATATGGCAGGACTGTCCTCCTGTCGCGGGGGAGAGGCCGGGAGGGGCGGGTAGCCCCCTCCCGCAGCCTGCGGGAATTCTCCGGGGAACCGGATCATGCTCCCCGGTAAAAGCACCAGTGAGAGACAACCTCTAACCCCTCTCCCGTCCCTATGACTCAGTATGCAGCGCGTGTACCGATCCCGAAAGGAGAGGGTGCTGGCCGGTGTCTGCGGGGGAATCGGGGTGGCAGCTGACGTGGACCCCTCCCTTGTCCGGCTCGCCCTGATCCTCCTGA
>JAJRDC010000316.1 GCA_028678635.1 Methanomicrobiales archaeon | reverse complement strand
CGTTCCCTCGCAGGTGATGGTGAGGGTCTTCTCACCTTCTGGGGCCTGGTCACCGACATCTTCCTCGTCGTCGGCCTCATCACCGGTGCCGGCATCGTTCCCGGCTTCCGCATCCGGCTCCGGCACGTTCAGATCCAGCCGCGGGAACTTGGCCATGAGCGTGCCACCGTTCTTCTGGTTCACATGGAGCTTCTTTGCCTCGATCCCGTTGCAGAAGAGGGAGCTCGCCTCCAGGTCGATTGCATCCATCGAGTAGTCCCCGTCAAACGTGATAAAGACGGTGAACACCCCACGGCTCCCCAGGTTGATGGTCTCGGGTTTCACCTCGATCTCGGCGGTGATGGACGCGCCGACACCGGTGGTTGCAGAGGCCTGGTTGTTGGCAGTCACCAGGTCCTCCTGATCAGAGGCCGTGATGGATGCGCTGTTCGTCAGCTGCCCGTTTCCATTGATGGTGGTTGTCAGGTTGAGAGTGGTGTATTCACCGGCAGCCAGCGCAGGGATGGACCATTCAGTCCCGTCAAAGGTGGTCCCCTCGCCTGCCTCGGAGGAGTCCAGGGTGAAATCTCCGAGCCCTGAAAAGTCTTCGGCCACCTTGATGTTCGTGGCCGCGGCCGGCCCCTCATTCGTCAGGGTCAGGTTCCAGGACACCTGGTCCCCGGCAAAGAGCGGTTCCCCGGTCTGGAACAGTACCTTTTCAAGTGCAAGATCTGCTGAGTCCTGTGCCTGTACAGCCGGGATTGCCCCGAACCCCAGCGCGATGGCGATGAGGAGGAGTGCCCCCAGGCGTGTGATCCGTGTCATTCCAGTTCTCTCCTTGGCGAATCCCGCGTCATATTATTCAGGGATTCCCTGATCCGGCCTTTTCCGGGCGCGGGATTAAGGCTGGTGACAGTCTGGCACAGTCCGCCCGGTTCAGGATCCTGCAGCCCGTGAAAAAAACGTGCAGGAAAGTTCGGAATGGACCCAAAAGCCCGTATCGTTGTTAATCCCGGCTCCGGGAATTCCAGGGCAGGATGCGGTGTTTCCCGGAATCCGGGAGTCGCAGCCCCCTCCTCCGCGCCAAAACCGTATGGTTGCCCGGGAGTCCCGTGCCTGCAGCCGGACGCAACGTTCTTTGTCCCCCTGGAAGAGATCTGGAGGGATCCAATGGAGATGCATCCTGAGCGGTTCGCGGGGCATCAACGGATAAAGGCAGTCCCCCGGGCCAGGATCCGGGGAGGAGAGGGATCCGTTTCCCTGAATTGTGCATGAGGTATTTTTCCAGGGACGGCACCCTCTTCATCAGGGGCGATTTCCGGGCGGCCAGCACCGGCGTGAACGGCGGCCTCCGGAGGGTGGCCACCCTCTTCAACCAGACGGTTCCGGGTGACTTCCCCCATGATGACCCGGCCCCCGCCATGGACGCCATGACGGCACGGCAGGGATTCTTCGGGGATTACTTCGGCCTCCTCACCGCCGTCCCCATGCGCCACCTCTGCATCCTGCAGTATGACTTCATCACCGTCTTTGTGACGGCCGGTATCCGGGAGGATGAGGCAGAACCCCACGGCACCGTGAACCTCATCGCCTGCTCGTCGGAGGGGTTCTCGGATGGGGCACTTCTCGAAGTGATCCTTACCGTCACCACCGCCAAGACCGCGGCGCTCCAGGCCATGGGATGCCCGGTTCCAGGTACCCCCACTGACGCGGTCATCGCGGCCTGCGAGGGGGAGGTGACGCACCGGTACGCGGGGACCCTCACCCCGGCCGGGAAGCGGCTGTACTATGCCGCCTTCCATGGTGTGCAGGAGGCGCTCCGAAGGTTCCGGGGCGAGGTGGAGAGGGATGCACCCTCCCTGTTCGTCTACAGCCGGTACGGCGGGGACCACTGGGTGGAGTGGACCCCTGAGGGGTGCCCCTACTACCCCTGCCATTTCGAAGGCCAGCGCTGTGAGTACTGTTACTGCCCCTTCTATCCCTGCCGGGACCCGGAGCTGGGGCATTGGGTCAATTCCTCCCGCGGGGGACAGGTCTGGAACTGCGCAGGGTGCACGCTCGTTCATGAACCTGTCGTGGCCGACCACCTGGCACGGTACCCGGAGGCAACGCTCCGGGAGCTGAAGAGGGTCCGAAAAAAAGAGAAGTCCGCCTGAAAAGAGGGTGGTGATCTATTTCTCCGGGATACCCAGCGCCGAGAGGAGCTCCTCCAGGGGGATCCCGTGGGCCATCGCCGCCTCACGGACCGTTTCGCCCCGGGCCACGGCGCAGCCAAGGCACCCCATCCCGAACCGGAAGAGGACCTGGGCTGACTCGGGCTTCGCCTGGAGGAGTTCCATGATCGTGCTGTCCGCGGTCACTGCTGCTGCTGCCATGCAGATGGTGTTTATCCCCCGGGATACTTAAGGGGTTCGGAGCGGGAACGGCACCGGGGCATATTCGCTCCGCGAAAGCGAGGGCATTTTCACCCTGCACCGCCACGCTTTATAGGAAGAGGTGCAGCCTCTTACCGGTGGAGATGTCTATGGATCTATCCGAAGTCACTGAAAGAATCTCCCGCAAGATGGAATCGAGAGGAATCACCCCGGACCGGCAGAAGATCGACCAGAAGCTTCACCGCCTGGTTGACGAGTTTGGTGTGCATGTCTCGGAAGCAGAACGGACCGTGATGAACGAGCTGGCGAGGGAACATTCCCTCACAGGGATGGGCACCCGGTCCACGGAGCTCCGCGAGATCAGGGATCTCGTTGTCGGGGAGTGGGTAACGCTGCAGGGAAAGATCGTGGCCCTGATGGCGGCTCCGTCGCCTGCGATCGCCCAGACCGGGATCATCGCGGATCCCTCCGGGGCCATCCGGTTCGTGGTCTGGTCACGGGCCAACCTCCCGGTGATGGAGGCCGGGAAGTGGTACCGGCTGGAATCGGCGGTGGTGGACGAGTACAAGGGCGTTCCCAAGCTGAACGTCCACGGCGGCACCACCATCACCCCGGCAGAGGTTGATACGCCCCTGATCCCTGCCGTGGTGCCGGTGAAGGACCTGGTCCCCGGTGTCGCCTCGGTCCGGGTGAAGGTGGTGCAGGAGTGGGAGGTCACCCATGAGCGGATGTTGCAGTCCGGCCTCCTGGGCGACGAGACAGGCACCGTGAAGTTCATCATCTGGAAGGAGGAGGGGAAGGAGAAGCTGGTACCCGGTGCCATGTACCACCTCTACTATGCCCTTGTAGACGAGTTCAACGGGAGGCTCTCCCTGAATCTCTCCCCGGCCACCTGCATCCCGGAAGAGGGGGACATCCAGGTGGCCAGCGGCCAGACCTTCCGGGGGGTACTGATACACGTGGCCCCCGGCTCCGGCCTGGTCAAGCGCTGCCCGGTGGAGGGGTGCAACCGGGTCCTCTCCCGCCAGAACTACTGCCCGGTTCACGAGATCCAGAAGGAGTTCCGGTACGATCTGCGGATCAAGGGGGTGCTGGACGACGGCACGATGACAAAGAATGTGCTCATCCAGCGGGAACTCGTGGAGGACATGGCCGGGATCACCCTCACCGATGCCCAGGCGCTGGCCGAGTCCAATCCCCTCGGGATGGACGAGGTCTTCCTCCGGATCCGGGACGCAGTCCAGGGCCGGTACTATGCCATGACAGGGAACGAGTTCGACGGCCGGATCCTGGTCCGGCAGGCCTCCCGCATCGCCTTTGATCCCATGGAGCTGGCCGGGCTCCTGAACCGGGCGGGGGGTGAGGCGCAGTGATGAACGAGCGGAAAGGCCCGGGGCCCAGGAGCGGGCCGGCATTTGAGCGGGAACCGGCCCGGCGGGTTTTCTCCGCCGAGCTCCGGGAGACCCGCCACCAGTT
>JAJRDC010000180.1 GCA_028678635.1 Methanomicrobiales archaeon | reverse complement strand
CCCAGGTCTCCGCCACCCTGAAGCCTGTCGAATCCACCGGGTCCGTCTCCATCAGCTCCTCACCCAGCGGTGCATCGGTCTACGTGGACACCGTCTACCGCGGGGTCACCCCGATCGTGGTGGGGAACCTCTACGTCGGAACCCACGGTGCCACCCTCGTCAAAGCGGGGTACAAGGACTGGCAGCAGTACTTCAACGTGGCGGCCGGGACTACCACCTACGTGAACGCCCAGCTGGCCTCCGATCCCCAGCCCATGTATGCCACCGTGAGCCTCACATCCAATCCCCCGGGAGCCGCGGTGTACGTCGACGGGGTCTACAAGGGCACCACCCGTTCGGGGAGCCCCCTCGTCTCCACCCAGGCGATACCCGGGACCCATACCCTGCTCCTCACCAAGGCCGGTTACCAGGACTACAGCACCACCGGTACCGTTGTTGCCGGGAAGAACTATGACCTGGACATCACCCTCAACCCGGTCCCGAACCCCACCACCGGGTCCCTCTCCGTCAACTCGGCCCCCAACGGTGCCCAGGTGTACATCAATAACCTCTTCCGGGGTTATTCCCCCCTGACGGTCGACAGCCTCACCCCCGGTATGTACACGGTCGTCCTGAAACTCAACGGGTACCAGGACTGGCAGTCCTCTGCCACCGTCACCGCGGGCCAGACCGCCCAGATCTCGGCCACGCTGATCCCCACAGCCAGCCCGACTCCCACGCCAACCCCCGCCCCCGCCCCGGCCCTCGTGGTCCTCACCCTCGCCGGGGTTGCCCTTATCTTCAGGAAATTCCTGAATTAACCTTTTTTCGGAGATATCGTTGGGAAGAAATCCTCGACGGTGATCGGAAGTCCAGTCACCCAGTTCCCCGACCTGCTACCATCGATCCCGGAAGTTTACGCGCCGTGTCCGGCCCGGAAGCGGGAGCAGTTATATCCTCCGATCACGATTCCGGGCATCCAGTGAGCAATGGAACCCCTGGATCAGATCACCACAAGGATAAAATAGGAAGATTCAATGTACTATGGCAAATCTGGTGATTCGAATGGCAACGGCAACAAAAACTGGGGGGGCCACCTCCGGCGTGACCGCCGGGACTGCGCTCTTCCCATGGTGGCTTGTACTGATATTTGGTTTTGTCACCCTGATCATGGGGTTGTTCTTCCTGTACTACCCGTACGGGACACTCCTTGTGCTCGTCACGTTCATCGGTGCGTACTGGTTTGTGGCCGGCCTCATCGGGCTCATCAGCCTGTTCTGGGACCGGTCGAACATGGGGTGGAAGATCCTGTGGGGGATCCTGGGGGTCATTGCGGGTCTTGCGATCCTGACCTATCCGCTCTACAGCGCCTTTATGGTGCCCTTCATCTTCATCATCATGATCGGCGTGTGGGGCCTGGTCATGGGATTCCTGGGCCTCTTCGGCGCCTTCAAGGGCGGTGGCTGGGGGGCCGCGATCATCGGTATCCTCCTGATCCTCTTCGGGTGCCTCATTCTCGCGAACCCCTACGTCGCTGTACTGGCCAGCCCCTTTGTCCTGGGTATCATCGGCATCGTGGGCGGGATTGCGGCCATCATCGGTTCCTTCTTCCTCCGCTGAAGCGGAGGCCGGGACCGATTCCCCTCTCTTTTCCAGGCTCTCACCGGGCAGACCAACCCCTATCGCTCAATCCGGTATCCTGCCCCCGATAACCCGGTGCAGGGCAGAGCTTTGATCGATTTTATAATCCCCTGTCGAATACCTAGTATACCTTCCATGGGAGGGAACAGAAATGGCTGAGAAGAAGAGCAGTATCGGCGTTGTCCTGAAAAAGCTGGGGAGAGCCATCATCTTCTTCATCGTCTTTGCGATGGCGATCCCTCTCGCAATCGGCTACCTGTACGGGGTTCCCGCGGGGGCCATCCTTTCCCTCATTGGTTCTGCCATCCTCCTGCAGGCGGCGGCCCCGCCGGTCGGGCTGGCCCTGGGCCTCGAGCCCCCTGGCATCATCATCATCATGGCATTCTTCGCCCTCGGCATGGTCCTGGCCATCTACGAGGCCTGCGAGAGCCTAGGCGCCGGCTCGGAGCGGGTACGGCGGTGGATCGACAGCATGGAGGAGAAGACCCGGAAGTACCCCCAGATCCAGATGTATGGGCCCATCTCCTGCACCGCCATCGCCTGGATCCCCGGGATCGGCCTGTACGGCACCCCCATCATCTCATGGATCCTGAAGTGGAAACGGCTCTTATCCACGGCCTTCACGGTGGCCGGCTTCACCATTGCCTCGATCTTTGTCCTCTTCTTTATGCAGTATCTCGAGGTATTCGCTCGTATCTTCCTTCTCGCTGGAACGATCGGTGTCGTGATCTGTGCCGTCGCAAGCATGCTCTCCCTGGCCTTCACCTTCACGATCCCTGAGATAGTAGCCACGCTGAAGAACTACCGGCTGATGGCCCTCTCCCTCATCGCCAGTTTCATCCTGGTGCCCCTCGTCGCCTCCCTCATCATCCGGTTCGTGAACCTTCCCCAGGGGTACGAGACCGGCCTGGCCATCATCTCGGCCGCGGCCGGGGCAACCTTCCTCCTGAAACTCACCACAACGGTGAAGGGGAACACGGCACCGGTGGGCGGCCTCATGGTGCTTTCCACTGTCGTAACCGTTGGCTTCATGCCCCTGGTCCTCCCCTTCCTGCTCCCAAGCATTTCCCTGAATATCCCGATCATCGCGGAGGTCCTGCTCCTCCTGATCCTGATCCCCCTCGGCCTGGGCTTCCTGGCCCGTTCCCGGTACCAGGACGCCACTGCCAGGTATGCACCGCTCACCACGAAGGTCTCCGTAGTGGCGCTGGGTGCCGTATTCATCGGGTTCCTTGGCGGGAATTTCCAGGGATTCCTGGGTATCTTCGGCACGGGTGCCATCCTCGTGATTCTCGTCTTCCTGTTTGTCGCACTCCTGGCGGGATACCTGCTGGGAGGATCAGACCAGGGAAACCGGCGGGTCCTTGCCCTCGCTTCCGGCCAGCGGAACCTTGCCGCGGCGGCGCTCGCTGGATTCGTGGCATCCGGTCCATCCTTCCCTTCCCTCTTCTCCCTGGAAAAGCCGTTCCTTGCGTATCCCGATGTCATCATCATGGTGGTTGTGACCGGCCTTGTCGGGCTGATCCTGTTCATGGTGGTGGGGAAACGGCTGGCAGGGAAAGGATCGTGAGCCGAGTCGACCCTCTCTTCCCGCATTTCCCTGACTTTCGCCGATACGCAGCACAACTGGCCGGAGATCCCCGAAAATTACTTCGGCACCAATATATGCCGGCCAATCAACCTTTGTAGTCTGATCACGGGGGGACCTGCTTGACAATGCTGGATGAGTTCCTGGGACCGCTCCACCAGGGTGTGCTGGAGGTCCCGGTGCCCAAAGAAGCGGTAACGGAACCTCTGGACGCCGCCTGGGTGAAGTCTGCCATCAATATCCCCACGCCGGGGACGATTGCCAGCTACCGGAAGGGGCAGTACCACGTCCACGAGACCGCGACCGAGTGGAAGGTGCACCTGGACAAGTACGATCCCAAGAAGCACCCGGTGATGCACCTGGTGGACGACGCCCCCTTCATCATGATGATCACCGATACCCTCCTCGCCCTCGTCATGGAGACCCGGGGGAGCGGCGAAACCCAGGAGATCCTGAACGTCCAGAGGAAGGCCTGGCAGCTGGAGATCCTGATCGGGTCGGTGATCACCCTGGTGGGGGCATTCATCTGGGCCGATCCGCGGGGAGCCTTCTACAGCCTCTTCCTGATCATCTTCCCCCTGCTTATCATCGGCCTGGGTGTCCTCATGGTGGCGCGGGGGATCCGGTACCGGGCGCAGGGGGGCATCTCCTGGGGGACCGTGGCATCGGGACTGGGCATCTGCCTCGTCGGCTGCCTCGCATTCTATTTCTCCATGCAGTTCTGGGCCATGGTGGTGCTCGCTATCCTGGCGATCTGGGGGCTTGCCAGTGCCGTTGTCTCATTCCTGAACGTACGGAAGGCGAAGAAGGGGCTCCTGGTGCTGCCCGAGGGACTGTACTACCGCCTCACCCTGGGGGTTATCTCCCTCGTGCTCGTGATCCTCATCTTTCTCTCGCCTGTCCGCGTCGTCCTGATCCTCACCCGGGTACTCGGAATCATCGCCATGGTTCTGGGCATCACCCTGATCGTAAACGGCGTGCGCCTGCGGGAGAGGATGCGGAGAGTCCCGACATCGTGACGTCACCTGGAGGAAGGTCCACGGGTCGGGAATGCCCTCTGTATCGGGACTATCCTCCAGCGTGAGATCCGTTCGACCCGTTCCCTGCGTTTCGGCAATTGCGTAGCGGCATCCGATGAGAAAAGAGAAGTGGGGGCCCGGTTCACGCACCCGATCCCTTCGCTCTCTTCTCGGCATCCATCCGCTTCTTGAAGATAATCCCGACGATGATGGTGGTGATGATGATGGCAAAGATCGTGACCATCAGCACCATGAGGAGGGCATCGTTCTGGACACTCGAGAAACTCGCAAAGACCACGACAAGGGCTGCGGTCGCGTTCCGGAACCCTGCGCCGAAGGTGATCTCCTGCCTCGACTCCTTCGCGAGCCCTCCGATGAGGTACGTGATGGCAAGGGCCCCCAGGGTGAAGACGATGGCGACGACGATGGCCAGGGCCCCTGAGGGGCTCCCGGCGATCTCCCGGATCCGGGAGAGGAAGATAAGGCCGAAGGTCAGGAAAATCACCGCTATGGAGATGTTGGAGACCCAGTCCATGATGGGCCTGAGCCGGGCCGCGAGGGGCTCGGACCGGGTCTTGAGGAGCATCCCAAGCACGATGGGGATCAGGACCAGGACCACAAGGTTCGCAAAGACGCTCCCCATCTTTCCCTGTGCTCCCGGCAGGATGAGGGGGAGCAGGAAGGGCATGAGAAAGACGGTCACGATGGTGAGAATGATGGTCATGGAGACAGCCTGGGCGATGTTCCCGCCGGTGAACTGTGCCACCTTTGCCGTGGACGGTGCGCCCGCCGCGATGGCGATGAGGATGAGGCCGGCTGCGAGATCAGCATTCTCGGGCAGTCTCATCGCGGGGATGAGTGCGATCAGGGCGAAGGCAAGAAGGGGCACGGCCACGAAGTTCGCGAAGAGGGAGAGGGTGAGCACCCGCCGGTTGCGTACCGGTGCCATGAGTTCACGGAAGCTCACGAGAAGCCCGGTCAGGAGCATGCTCGTGACAATGAATAGGTACACGGCAATGGTCCCGATATTGTAGAGAATAGGATAGTCCATACGGTTTCAACCTGTATGGAAGAACGTTGCTGATGGATCCCTATTAAAAGATTTCAGTCGTTCCGGAAAGGCCGGCATTATTTCCCTGTGAGGGTGCCCGGGTTCCCGTATCGCGACTTTGGTCCGGTAGACAGAGAGCCGGATCAGGCCCCGGAACCCTTTTCTTTTTTCCCGGCATCCCGCTGCTTCTTGAAGATGATCCCCACGAGGATGGAGACGATGATGACCGCAAAGATGCTGACCATGAGCACCATGAGAAAGACATCGTTCTGGACATCCGCGAAGCTGGCAAAGACCACGACAAGGGCTGCGGTGATGTTCCGGAACCCGGCCCCGAAGGCCAGGTCCAGCCGGGCATTCTCCTCGAACCACCGCCCGAGCAGGTAGGTGATCCCAAGGGCCGCCAGGGTGAACAGAATGGCCACCGGCACCGCGATGGCCCCGGAGCTCGTTCTGATGATACCCTCGAACTGGGAGAGGAAGAGGATGCCGTAGGTCAGGAAGATGACCGCGATGGAGAGGTTGGAAACCCAGTCCATGACAGGGAGGAGGCGGGCTGTCACCGTCTCGGAGCGGTTCCTGACCAGGATCCCGCAGAGAATGGGGATCAGGATCAACATCACCAGATTGGCCAGGATGAACAGAGGATCGATCTGTGCATCTTCCAGGATGAAGGGGAGGAGGAATGGCAGGATGATGACGGTGATGATGGTCATGAGGACGGTCATGGAGACCGCCTGGGCCATGTTCCCCCCGGTGATCTGGGCCACCTTCGCCGTGGAGGGGGCTCCGGCGGCGATGGAAACGAGGAGCAGGCCTGCGGCCAGCTCCTCGTTCATGGGGATGAGGGCAATGAGGGTGAGGGCAATGAGGGGGGCGATGATGAAGTTGGAGATGAGGGCCAGGGAAAGGAGACGCCGGTTCCGCACCGGCGCCACCAGGTCCCCGACGGTCACCATGAGACCGGTGAGGAACATGCTGGAGAGGACAAAGACGTAGATGGCAATGGTGCCGATATCATACAGCAGTCCGGGCGGCAGCACGGCCATGAAAATTCACCCTGCCAGGATCCGGTTGCAGGGGGATCTCATATAATGATTTCCAGACTCAACCGTCAGGATCAGCGTGATGTTCAGGGCGATTCCGGCCTGCCATGAACCCAGGAGTGATATCACCTGTCAGGGCCCAGGAAAAGAGGTGAGGGTGCCTAGGCCAGGAGCTTCTTCTTCGCGGCCGCGAACTCCTCGGCCGAGAGCACACCCGATTTGTGGAGTTCGGCCAGTTTCTGCAGCTCGGCCGTGACATCCTTGGTCGCTGCCGGTGCCGCAGTCTGGGCCTGTGCTGCCCCCTGCTGCTTTGCCTGTTCCACCTCTGCTGCATGCTGGGCCTGCTGCTGCGCCTGGGCCTGAGCCTGCGCCTGCCCCATCTTCATGCCCGCAACGAGCATCAATCCTCTTCCTCTCATTCACGCACCTCCCTTTGCTGCCAGGTCCATCTCCACCTTTCTGATCGCTTCCGGCGGGATCCGTCCCATGTCCACGAGCTCCGCACCTGCCCTGATGAGCGATTCCTTGAAGGGGATCGCCCAGGTATTCTCGAACAGGAGGATCGAGGCCGAGCAGTTGTTCGGTAACACGCCTGCGATCGCCTCGATGTCCCCCTGGGACATCCATTCACGGGTCTTCTCGACAAAGGAACTGAAAGCGTCGCCTGCCTTTGCCGGCAGATTTTTCATATCGGTGATCAGGACCTTTCCCCTGGCATCCTTCAAGATCAGTACCAGGTCAATGACCCGGATGATCCCGTTCTTCTCCAGCCGGCTCAGCTCAGGGATAATCTCTCCCCGGAACTGGTTCCCCGGAAACATGAGCACCAGGTAGTCAACCGGGCCCATGATCGGGCTTGGCTTGTCCTGTTTCTTTCCTGTCATAATCCTCAGCAAGTCCCCGATTCGTCAGGGTTCCACCCTAATATGAACTCCGTTTATTATATGAAACTTCCCGTTATTCTCACCTTTCGTGCCCACTCCGCCTTCTCTCGCGTAAAAGTCCAGATTTAATAACTCAGAGCCGAATGAGACTAGGGGAGAATGTTGCATGCTCACCATCACCCGTAGGGAGGAACTGGACTTCGGGTACGAACTCTTCGTTGCCGCGATCTCGATCCTGTCCGTCGCGAACATGGTCATAGCCTACATCCCGTCGATGGACCCGGATGCCATCCAGGTACTCGTTATCATCAATGCGGTACTCACCCTGCTCTTCATCTACGACTTCGGACTCAGGCTCACCACCGCGCCATCCCGGTCCGGTTACTTCATCCGGAATTACGGGTGGGCAGACCTGCTGGCCATCATCCCGTCGTTGCGGATCTTCCGGCTGTTCCGGATCTACAAGGCATACCGGCTCGTCAGGAAGCACGGGGGGAGCTATATCCTCTCCTACCTGTCCAACAACCGGGCAGAATCAGCCCTGTATCTCCTGGTGTTCATGGTCATTCTCATCATTGAACTGGGGGCAGTTCTGGTCCTCCAGGCCGAAC
>JAJRDC010000253.1 GCA_028678635.1 Methanomicrobiales archaeon | reverse complement strand
CTGGTCCGTTCCATGGGCCAGCACGATGCCCTGGACGGGTACGTCACCTACTGCATGCTCCAGGCAGCCGCGCTCTCATGGGGTGCCGGCCCCTCACTGCCCGATCTCAGCAGTGAGATCCGGGACATGGCCACTCTCTGCCGTGGCGGGGCGTGGGTCACCTCTGACCCGCTGGGGATTGGCGGACTCCTCTCGGATGCCACCTGGATCTTCCGGCTGGTGGTCCCCGGGGAAGAACGGTACTGGAACCTGCTGGAAGATGTCCTGGAAGCAGTGCTTCCCGGCCTCGGGATCTTTTCCGAGAGCGGGTGCCTGCAGCTCCCTGCCAGCCACCGCCTCGCGTTCCGGGAGCTGGGGCTTGCCATCGGGCTTTCCGGCGTGGAGGTCATGCTGGAAACCATGCGGGAGGATCCGGATCGGTATGGCAGGGGCAGCACCGTTCCGCACCAGCTCCGTTCCCTGACCGCGTACCTGCCCATGGGCCGTGCCATCCGGGAGTACTGGCTCGACGGGAATCACCGGCAGGCACACACCTGGTCTGACCACCGGGAGATCAACACGGTGATGCTGGCCGCGGCGCTCTCGCCAGGCGAATACCTGACCGTATGACAGGATCGCCCCCGGTTCCCGCGGATCCATCTTTTATATCCCGAGAGCCCAGTACCGGTCAGCGGATGAGGGCTGAAGGAACAGAAAAGGACAGGATCGGCCCCGCAACGGGGGAAGGGCTCCACGAGGCACGGCAGTATGCGAAGGAGGAGGACCGGTTCGTCCGCTGCTCGGTCTGCGGCCACCGCTGCCGGATCAGGGACGGGGGCCACGGGATCTGCGGGGTCCGGATCAACCGGGGGGGCACCCTTTATGCCGCCACCTACGGGAAGATCTCCTCGGAGGCTGTGGATCCCATCGAGAAGAAACCCCTCTTCCACTTCCTCCCCGGGTCCCTCTCCTATTCCCTGGGCTCGGTGGGGTGCAACTTCCGGTGCGAGCACTGCCAGAACTGGCACATCTCGCAGGCCACGCTGGATGACGGGCTGCTCCATCCCCTCTCCCCGGAGGAAGGGGTGGCCCGGGCCCTGGCGACGGGGAGCCGGTCCATCTCCTGGACCTACAATGAACCGGTGATCTGGCACGAGTATCCCCTGGACATGGGAACGCTTGCCCGGGAGCGGGGCCTCGGCACCATCTACGTGACGAACGGGTACATCACCGAGGAAGCCCTCCGTGAGCTGGCCCCCATGCTCCAGGCCTGGCGGGTGGATCTCAAGGCATTCACCGACGACTTCTACCGGAAGACCTGCAAGGCGCACCTGGAACCGGTGCTCGCCGCCACGGAACTCGCCCACCAGCTGGGAATGCACGTGGAGACGGTGACGCTCGTTATCCCCGGCCTGAACGACTCCATGGAGGAGATGGAAGGCCTGATCCGGTGGGTGCTGGACCACCTGGGTCCCGATACCCCCATGCACTTCTCACGGTTCCACCCGGACTACCGGATGCGGGACCGGGGGGCCACCCCCGTTGCCACCCTCGAGGGGATCTACGCGAAGGCCCGGGAGATGGGACTCCGGTTCCCGTACCTGGGGAACGTCTTCGGCCACCGGTTCGAGCACACCTGGTGCCCGAAGTGCGGCGCGCTTCTGATCGAGCGGACCGGTTTCTCCACGCGTTTCGTCCACCTGGCTGACCACCGGTGCGGGAAGTGCGGGGAGACGATCCCCTATGTCAGCGACCCGGGCCGGTGAACGCCGGGCGCCGCGGTTCGTGGCGGACCGGATGCTCGGGCCCCTCACCCGCTACCTCCGGTTCATGGGGTACGATACCCTCTCGGCCAGCGTGTTCCAGGAGGGGAACAGCAGGGAGGATACCCTGCTCCTCTCCCTGGCAGAAGGGGAGGACCGGATCCTCCTCACCCGCGACAGGGAGCTGGCACGCCGCGCCGGTGACCGGGGGGTGCTGGTCCGCTCCGAGCAGGTGATGGAGCAGGTGGAGCAGCTCCTCTCTCTGGGGCTCATCGAACCGGACCTCAGGATGGACCGGTGCGGCCTCTGCAACAGCCTCCTGCGGTCGGCCTCCCGGGATGAGGTGGAATCCTGCGGTTATGCTCCGGTCCACCGGGAGGGCCTGGCCTTCTTCTGGTGTGAGAGGTGCCGGAAGCTGTACTGGATGGGATCCCACGGCCGGAACCTGAAGGAGGACCTGGACCGGTACCTCCGGCGCCCTTCCTAAATCACCGGTGAGGGTGTCACCTTTAATGGGCGCGAGAGACCACCACCCTTATCCCTGATCACCGGGAAGGATCGAACAGTATGACTGGAACAGTAACCCGCCCCATATTTGCCGTCCTGGCCATGTTCATCGCCCTCGCGTTCTGCGCCGGGTGCACGACCACACCCACTCCCCAGGGAACGGTCCCTCCCACGACCCCCGCAGCCGGTGGTGGTCCGGCCTCCCGTGCCACCACGCCTGCGTCGGGCTGGCTGCTCTACACCTCACCCGCATATGGCTTTACCCTCTCATACCCGGCATCGTGGACGGTCCGGGAAGAGAACGGGGGCGCCACGGTGACCTTCATCTCCCCGTCCGAGGGTCCCACCGACACCATCAGGGAGGAACTGAAGGTGGTGGTGGAGGACCTCA
>JAJRDC010000147.1 GCA_028678635.1 Methanomicrobiales archaeon | reverse complement strand
TTCAGGTCAAAATGAAAAGAGGTGGTGCCTTCCGCGTCCTTCAGAACGCGAAGTAGCGGTTCACGATCTTGATGGCGCAGTAGTCCCCGCACATCGTGCACCCGTCAGCGTCGGCCGGCATCCGCTCGGCCCGGATCGCCTTCGCCCGCTCCGGGTTGATGGCCACCTGGAACTGCCGCTCCCAGTCAAGGGCCCGCCGCGCGTGGCCCATCTCGAGATCGGCGTCCCGCTTCTTCAGCTTCACCATGTCCCCCACGTGGGCCGCGATCCGGGTGGAGATGACCCCCTCATACACCTCTTCCGGCGTGGGTAGGGCCAGGTGCTCGGCAGGGGTGACGTAGCAGATGAAGTCAGCGCCATGGGACGAGGAGATGGCGGCCCCGATGGCCGCCACCCTGTCGTCGTACCCCGGTGCGATGTCCGTGACGATGGGCCCCAGCATATAGAAGGGCTTCCGGTTGGAAACCCTCTTCTGCAGAACCACGTTGGTCTCGATCTCGTCGATGGGGATGTGGCCGGGCCCCTCGACGATTACCTGCACCCCGGCGGCGTGGGCCTGGTCAGCCAGCTCGGCGTTGATGAGGAGCTCCTGGATGGCGGCCCGGTCCGTGGCATCGTGGATGGCCCCGGCCCTCATCCCGTTCCCCATGGAGAGGGTCACCTCGTGCTCCTTTAAGATCTCCACCAGGTAGTCGAACTCGGAGTAGAGGGGGTTCTCCCTGTCGTTGTGGAGCATCCAGGCGGTCATGAAGGCCCCGCCCCGGGAGACGAGCCCTCCGTGCCTCCCCTGGTTCTTGAGGCGCTTCATGGTCTCCCGGTTGATCCCCGTGTGGATGGCCATGAAGTTGGTCCCCAGCTTCGCCTGCTCCGCCGTGATTCGGAAGAGGTCGTCCTCCTTCATGTGGACCACGGCCCCGTCCTTCCTTGCCGCCTCGATGAAGGCCTGGTAGAGAGGCACCGAGCCTACCGAGAGCGAGGTTGCCTCAACGACCCGCCGCCGTACCTCGGCGAAGTCCCCGCCGGTGGAGAGCTCCATGATCGTATCGGCCCCGGCCAGTTCCGCCTGCCGGGTCTTTTCCACCTCCATGTCGATGTCGATGATATCCGATGAGGTACCTACGGAGGCGTTCACCTTTGTCCGGAGCCCCTCTCCTATCCCGCAGACCTTCACCTTCCGGTACGGGGAGATGGGGATCACGATGTGGCCGCCGGCCATCCCACGGCGGATGAATTCGTCCGTGACCCCCTCCTCCCGGGCCACCATCCGCATCTCGTCCGTGATCCTCCCTTTCTTGGCATCTTCGAGAATCGTCATGCACACCCCATGGGACGAAAAACCTGATAAAGCCTTGTTTTTCAAAAAAGGACGAAAATTTGCTTGTTTTCTCCACAAGTAAATTTGTTTCCGTTAAAACAAGCCCGGTTTCCTCCGTGCAGGCCAATAGCTTCATGAAACTGCCCTCCCCATTCTGTTCCATCCGGTGATCGTCTGAAGGTGAACTTCGGGGGCTTTGTCCCCCTCTCCACGGTGGACTGGAGGGGCCGTGCGGTCTGCACCGTCTTCTTCCGGGGGTGCCCGGTCCGGTGCAGCTACTGCCACAACCGGTCGATCCAGGAGGGGGAGGACCTCCGGGACGTGAAGGAGGTGGAGGAGATGATCCGGTCGTCGAAGCTGCTGGTATCGGGGGTGGTCTTCTCCGGCGGGGAGCCCACGATGCAGCCGGAGCCCCTCGCCACCCTCATGGCGGCCAGCCGGGAAATGGGGCTCGCCGTGGGGCTGCAGACAAACGGGATCTTCCCGAAGGTACTCCGCAGGCTGGTGGGGGAGTGTCTCGTGGACCGGATCGCCCTGGATGTGAAGGGCCGCTGGGAGCGCTACGACAGCCTGCTGAAGGAGAAGTACAGCCACGCCGTGCAGGAGTCCCTGGCCTTCTGCCAGGAATCGGTGGAGGCGGGGACGCTCGCCGAGTGCGAGGTGGTGGTGACCCTCTTCAGGGGCTACGAGGACGAGGTGCCCCACATTGCCCGGGCAGCGGGGAAGCTGGATCTGGTCCTCCAGCAGGGGGTTGAGGGGATGGTGCCCCCCCTCACCGCCGCCGAGCTGAAAAAGGTGGGGGAACGGCTGAAGCGCCCGGTGAAGGTGAGGACCCGGGAGGAAGGGGAGGTGCTCCATTGCGGGTGATCGGCGTTGTCGGCCTCCCGGCCAGCGGGAAGGGAGAGTTCTCCCGCATCGCACGGGAGATGGGGGTCCCGGTCGTGGTAATGGGCGACGTGATCCGCCGGAAGGCGGCGGAAGAGGGTATCCGGGAGGATGATACCGGCCTCGGAGGGATCGGGAACCGCCTCCGAAAGGAACACGGGATGGACGCCATCGCCCGGTTCACCATCCCCGCTGTCGAGGCCACCGGTGCCCCGGTGGTGGTCATTGACGGCATCCGGGGGGATGCGGAGGTGCAGGCGTTCAGGGCCCGTTTCCCCGAGTTCGTGCTGGTCGGGATCGTGGCCTCCTTCGAGGCGCGGCTGGCCCGGCTGGCGGCCCGGGGGAGAACCGATGACAGCGGCCAGCGGGAGAACCTGAAGCTGCGGGATGCCCGGGAACGGGGCTGGGGCCTGGCCCGGGCGCTGCGGC
>JAJRDC010000048.1 GCA_028678635.1 Methanomicrobiales archaeon | reverse complement strand
CCGGCGGGCCCGGAGCCACCGGTCGGCCACGGCGGCCACCCCCATCCTCACGCTCGCGAAGCTCCGTCCCGTGCGAATCCCTCCAGCGTGGTCTGGGTGGCGGCGAGGGGCGTCCGGGCCGCCCCCCGGCCGGCGGCCCCCCGGCACGGTCCCCCCGCGGCGAGCCCCGGGAGGAAGAGGATCCGGTCCGCCCGCTGGGAGAGGACGTCCAGGGTGGGGTCCGGTTCCGGGGTGTAGAGGATGACAAGGGCCGTCCGGGCCGCCTGGGAGAGGGCCATCGCCACCTCACCCGGCATCTGCCCGGCATCCTCGTAGAGCCCGGGGTCGTGCTCCACGAAGATCACGGTATGGTGGGCCTCCTCGAGGATGGTGAGGAGCTGGAAGACGGTGAAGGACCGGCGCACCTGGAAGGACGGGGAACGGCACCGGATCCCCGAGAGGAGCCGGGACATGTTCCCGCACACGTACAGGAAGAGGAAGCGCTGCAGGTCCTCGTTCCCGTTGATCACCCGGAGGACGGCCTCCGGCGGTGCCACCACCACGGCGAAGGTGCCGGGGCGGAGGGTGACGGCAGGGTGCAGTGCCAGCTCCATGGGAGACCACTTCCTCAGGGGCGGTCATAAAGGTAGAGAGGGGGGGGTGCGAAAGTGATCCGGGCGCACGAAATTACGGGTTTTACATGAAGATATTATGAAAATATGGCGATAAAATGGGTTCAGCCATCCAGTCGGATCACGGGGCGGTGACACGGGGGTGGAAGGGCTCGCCTGCATATTCTGCAGCCT
This sequence comes from Methanomicrobiales archaeon, assembly GCA_028678635.1. The sequence goes on along the minus strand of JAJRDC010000048.1, from coordinate 3,410 downwards.
CTATGGGGTTAAAAATATATATATCCTGATATGATAGGGACATGGCCCTGCTTTCTGTGCGCACCCTGCGGGAGCGGATGGCAGGGTGGCTGCGTCATTGCAGCCAGGGGAATTTTTTTTCAATTTCAGGGAGGTGAAGAGAATGGCGAACGAAAATGACGTAATCGTCAAGCCCTACAGGGTGGAACGAATCTGTGAATCCCACCCGGACATTGAGCAGCTGGTGTTCAAGGAAGTGGATACCACTGAAAATGTCTATACACGGTTATTGGTCCGTCTCATGGACGATTCCCTTCCGGATACCATACTGTGGAGCCCGGCCTCTCAGCAGCCGGCGGGGATTTGCTCTTGGGATCTCTTTGTGATGCTGAAATACCGCCAGGACTGGTGCCCTTCGGGCTATGGCCTCGGGGAGCTGCTGTACGCGATCTCCCTGTTGCCCAATGAAGAGCTCACGCTGGAGCTGAAGACATGGGAGACGTCCCGAACCCAGCAGGATGAGGAAGATACCACGGATATCCGTAATGTCAGCGACATCCAGACATCGCAATCGAACACGAACGAACTGACAACCAGTGAAGAGACGAAGACCCACGAGTATGTTGATGCTAAGGCAGGGTTCAGTGGCTTTGGCTTCAGTGCATCCGTTGACGGAGGATGGTCAAAGGATGTCACCACAATGCAGATGAATTTCTCGAAACAGACGCAGGAACGCTCCCAGCAGGCCACGAATGAGTATCGAGCAACCCACAAGGTGAGGTTGGCCGTCTCCCGCGAGTCTGGGTCCGAAACGAAAACGACACGAACCATTAAAAATCTCAACCAGGCCCACACGCTCAATGTCAATTTCTATGAAGTGCTGCGGGAATACACCGTGAAACTGAACCTGTACGACATATCGATGGTTTTGCTCGGTGCCGAGCCTGACCTGAATATGCCCACCGGCTACAAGCCATTGGAACTCCGCAAGAAGCGCCTGCGCTTCTTTGCAGGGCCGTATAAAACCCAGGATATTTCCCTGGGTCAGCTGATACGCCTCAGCCGTTATCCCGACTGGCTGCAGGAATTCACTGACAATTATGGTGTAAGCCCGATCAAAATCCTCCGGAAGTTGTGGAGCGCACCGCTGTACGATGGGGCACTACTGCCCGGGGATTGGACGATTCCCGGCAAATCCATTCAAAGGGAGGATAGGGAATCGTTCTTGGATTCCGTGCTGAAATATGTCCGGCCGACAGACGGCTGGATAGAACCTGATCAGAGGGGATCACTCCGCTGGGCATATGAGGTGCTGGCCGGCCGTGAGGCAGATGTCCTAGGATATTTCTATCATTTCCTTCCCGGAAGTGTGCAGCAGATCATGGCTCGGGCAGTTCGTGCCGAAATGAACCCGGGGGTTGCCTTCCAGGCCATGATGTCCCGGTATAAAGAAGCGAACCTTACTTCCATGGAAGGATCACCACCTCAGGTCTTGAAACAAATGAGTCCAGTAAAGGTCCAATCCCTTGATCTGGACGAGTCCACCGAGATCTTGGTTCCCGGCCCATTCTATGGGATGGGCATTTCTGAATTCACCGACTCCATACCGTCGACTGTGGAAAAGATTACCAAGCAGTTTACGCAGCTCAGAACTACAATTGGGACAGTAAAGATTGGGGGCAAGGAGGCCTGGATGGTTACCCTTCCTACCCAGGGAGTCTATGCAGATCTTGCCCTTGGGGTCTGTTCCGGTTTGGAGGATTACACCGAGATTACGCGTCAGTTTACCCTGGAGGAAAAAAGACTGGAAGTTGAGAGGCTGAGACTTGAGATAGAAAAGTTAAAACTGTAAAATCACGCTAGAGAGGGTGTATTGGTATGCCCCCCCTTCTTTTATATGCCCCATCACAGTTTTTTCTGAAATTGATTTATGTATATAATAGGTACCCCGTTCGGGGGACCGAAATGGACTGGTCCTGTCCATACGGCCGCACTCGACGTTTCTGGGCATCATCTTATTCTTCATTGAAAAAAGATCGGTGAAGGTGGAGGAGATGGTCCAGATCATCGGTCACCGGGGGGCCCGGGCCTTGGCGCCGGAGAACACGCTCCTGGCGGTGGACCGCGGCATCGCGTGCGCGGGGTGGGTGGAGGTGGATGTGCGGCTCTCCCGCGAGGGAATCCCCATGGTCATCCATGATGCCACGCTGGATCGGACCACGGACGGGAAGGGGCCGGTCCGGGAGACGTCCCTCGCGGACCTCCGGCGGTTGGACGCAGGGCAGGGCGAGCGGATCCCGCTCCTCCAGGAGGTGCTGGACCGGGTGGGCCACCATGGCGGCCTCGTGGTGGAGGCGAAGGAGGAGGATGCGGTACCGGCGATCGCGGCCCTTCTCAGGCCGTATGGAACGGAACAGGTGCTTCTTGTCTCCTTCCACGCGGGGGCTGTCCGCGCCGCCAGAGCCCTCCTGCCCGGCCTTGAGACCGGGCTCATCGTCGCCCGGCCAGATGAGGACGACCCGGTGGGGATGGCCTCCCGGTCAGGGGCCGGTACCGTCCTTCCCCGGCAGGATCTCCTGACAGAGAGCCTCGCCGGGAGGGCCCGCAGGAAATCCCTCCGGGTGATCACCTGGACGGTGAACTCGGAATCAGAGGTCCGCCGGGCAGTGGCGCTGGGCGTGGATGGCCTTGCCACCAATGACCCATGTGCTACCCTTAAGTGGGTATCGTAGGTATGACTATCTATCGGCGGGAGGAGTTTCTTCCCCCCCCTCACGGCCCCTCCCCCCGTCAAGGGACAGTGAGTTGCAAGGATTCACATTTCCGGAGATGCCCTGGTTTGGATCAACCGCGGGGAGGCGCCCACGCGGCGGGGGGCGGAGCCCCCGGGAGCGTCCCGGTAGTAGTCCCCCTATCCGGAATCCCTCCTTCTCTGATCGTCGTAACTGTTCTGAGAGAGGGACGGCGAGGACCGCGGCAGTCCGGGAGAGAATCTCCGCCGCATCCTACAGGTCCGGCATCCGGCTCGCCATCCAGTACCCGTGGGCAGCCAGGAGGAGGTAGATGGGGAAGAGGGCGGCGTAGGCAGGGGCCTCCCCGGTGATGGTGAAGAGCCAGACGGTGGCCGTGATATCCACCTGCCAGACCAGGATCCCCCACCATTTCCCCAGGTAGAAGTAACCCAGGCCCGGTAGCAGGAAATTGAGAAGGGCCGTGACCCGGGGATCCTTGCGGACCCGCGGTCTGCGGGCGACACCCCGGGGGATCTGCATGGGAGGGACGCCGCAGGTCTTCGCCGCCTGCACGGCATTCCACCGCACCGTCTCATCCGGATCGGCCAGGGCCCGGATCAGCGCCGGGCCCGAGGAGGGATCGCCGATCTGCCCCATGATGGCCACGGCCCTGGCCCGGACCTCACGGTCCCGGTCCGT
>JAJRDC010000016.1 GCA_028678635.1 Methanomicrobiales archaeon | reverse complement strand
CAAGCGCCGGATCATGGAGCCGGTCCGCCTCTGGATTTGCGAGCAGCACGACAGCGGTCGTGTAGAAGTCCAGCCTGGTTCCGTTATCGAACTGCAGGGTGAGGCGGGGCCTCTTCCCCTCTGCCGGGTCATTCAGCCGGTACCGGCCCCACATCAGGAAATGGATCCGGATCGAGACACGGGGGAACCGGAAGAAGAGGAGCTTCCCGATGCAGTGGACCTTCCGCAGCCGCTGCCCGGTGATCTTTCCGTAGTCGATGCGGCTTGATCCTTCTGCCAGTATGACGGGCCGGCCCTCAAGGGGAGCCAGCATTTCTGCCATGAAACGGACGCCAGGGCCTTCCATGGTCTCACGTTACCGGTGAGGCGATATTCACGCAGCACGTGATAAGGATCGCCTATCGAAATATGACTGTCGTTCCCTCGCGAATGCGGGGATCGGAAAAAGGGGAGAAGGGGATCAAATATCGAGCCGGATCCCACCCAGCAGGGAAGCCGAAACGTTGTAGATGATGGCGCTGATGCCCCCGACAATGAATCCAAAGATGGCTCCGAGGATGATCCCTGCCAGGATGGAGAGGATGCCAATGGACGCCCCCACCCCGGGTATTCCCAACGCCGCCATTGCGGGCCCGATGAGGGCAGCCATGATGGCCATGAATATCCCGTTGATCAGACCTATGATGGCCCCGAAGAGAGCGGAGATCTTTGCCACCGAGAGCACGCCGATGCTTTTTACAATTGCCATACGATACCTCAAAAGATTGATCAATACCGCCACATTTAAACTTTCTCCCCGTTTCCTGCGAGTACAGGGGAAATCGTCCCTCTATCATTGCATCCTTTCAAAGGTCACAGGCAGGACTGCCGCACCGCGAGGATAAGAAGGGTCGACCGGACCGCCTCACGGCGCCATGGTCCCTGCCCAGACGCACTGCCCGTACGAGATACAGCCGTCCCCCAGGGGATACTCGGGGTTCATGAGGAAGGTGATCCCGGCGCCCGTGATCTCCTGCCGGATGGTCTCCCGGATGGCCCGGTTGTAGGCAACCCCGCCGGAGAGGACAACGGTGGGAATCCCGTGCTCCCCCGCGGCGGTAATGGCAAGGGCCGCGATCCCCCGGGCCAGGTTGTCCTGGAACGAAGCCGCGATGCCAGCCAGGGCCTTCTCCCGGTCCGGCAGGGGGAGATCCGCCGTGCGGGTGAATTCCGAGAAGGCCCGGCGGGTGAGGGCCCTGGTGGAGAGGGTCCGGCGCCCAGCACGGGTCCCGAACTCCAGCGGCCACTCACGGGCGCTGCCCCGGGGTGCCAGCGACTCAAGGCGCATGGCCGGCTCCCCGTCGTAGGTCCGCTCCCGGCAGGTGCCCAGCATCGCAGCCACGGCATCCAGCACCCTCCCCGTGGAGGAGGTCCAGGCAACGCCCACGGACCGCTCCACCTGCCGCTCCAGCACGCCGAGAGCGATCTCATCCCAGCCCCGGGCAGCGAGGAGAGACCGGGTCCCGTCGCCGGGAAGGATTCCGTAAAGCATCCGCTCCGGGAACCGGGTGGCCGCATCCCCTCCGGGCATCGGCACCTCCTCCAGGTGGGCCACCCGGTCCAGGTCAGGAACCGACCCGGCGAAAATCTCGCCTCCCCAGACATGGCCGTCGTCGCCGTAGCCCACCCCGTCGATGGTGATCCCGATGCAGGAACCGGTGGTCACCGCCGCCACGTGGGCCCGGTGGTGCTGCACGGGAACAAGGGCTGCGCCCGTGTCTGCCGCCAGCTCACGGGCGAACCGGGTGGAGAGGAACTGGGGATGGAGGTCGTGGGCGATCACGTCGTACCGTGCGCCCAGGAACCGGCCGATCCGCTCGACTGTCTCCTGCAGGTACGTGAGGGTGGGGGGGTTCCGGACGTGCCCGATGTGGGGCGAGGTGACGGCGAAACCGCCGGCATAGACGGTGATGTTCGAGTTCAGCTCCGGCCCCACGCCCAGGATGCACCGGGATCCGAGGTCGATCCTGGTCCGCTTCGGTGCGATCCCCCGGGAGAGCCGGATGATGAACCCGTCCCTGATCACCGAGTCGTCGCACCGGTTCACGATGGGACGGTTGTGGGTGAGAAAGAAGTCCACGCTCCCGGCCAGCTTCTCCACAGCTTCTTCGGTGTCGGTGACCATGGGGTAGCCGGGGCGGTTTGCCGAGGTCATGATCAGGAGGGGATGGGAGAGGCGGGCAAAGAGCAGATGGTGGAGGGGGGTGTAAGGGAGCATGCACCCGATGGTGTGGAGGTTGGAGACAGCGGCGAGGCTGTCCGGGTCCTGCTTGGGCATGACCAGGATGGGGCGGACCGGGCTCTCCAGCCATGCACGGTCCTCTTCGGAGACGCAGGTGGTCCTGTCAAGTTCCTCGGGGGTCACCATGACGGCAAAGGGCTGCTCGGTCCGCCCCAGGCGGCATTTAAGTTCCCCTGCCGACTCCTCGACACAGGCGAGGTGGAACCCGCCGATCCCCCGGATCGCCAGGATCCTGCCATCATCCAGGAGTTCGGCTGCTTCCCCGATGGGATTTGCGGAGGGGAGGGGCTGTCCCGTGGCGTCCAGGAGGTAAAGCTGCGGACCGCAGACCGGGCAGGCGATGCTCTGGGCATGGTGCCTGCGGCAGGAGGGATCCGCGTACTCGGCGGCGCAGGCAGGGCACGTGGGGAACTCCGCCATGGACGTCCGTTCCCGGTCGTAAGGAAGGCCGCGGATGATGCTGTAGCGGGGGCCGCAGTTCACGCAGGAGGTGGCCCAGTACCCGTGGTATCGCCCCTCCGAATCGAAGATGTCTTCCGTGCATTCCCGACAGGTGGCGATCTCGGGCGGGATCAGCCCGGAGAGGGCTCCCCCGGTGCTCCGCAGGATGGTGAAACCGGGCGGGGGACTCCCCTCCACCGGCTCAACCTGCACGCTGTCGATCCGGGCCATCGGGGGGCCACGGGAGACGGCATCAAGGAACGAAACGAACTGCTCCCCCCAGGCGTCGATCTCCACCTGGCTCCCCGTGTTCCGGACGGTGCCCTGGATGCCGAGTTCGACGGCCCGGGCATAGACGAAGGGGCGGAAGCCCACCCCCTGCACGATGCCCCGGATGAGAATCCTGCCACGGCTGCGCATTGCGGGTTCTTCTACAAAAATTTATGGAGGCATAAGGGGATATATGAGTAGGTTTTTCCCGTGACCGGTCACATCAGGATCCTCAACGACCCCATTGAACTGGTCTCCCTTCTCGTCACCTTTCACGACGCACGATACAAGCAGATTTACGATCTCCTGAACCGGAGCTGGATGACGGAGGCGGAACTGGAGAAGGCGGTGGGGAAGGACTGCGTGGCCAACTGCCTGGCGGTGCTCAAGAAGGGGAACCTGGTGGAGGAGCAGTGGCGGATGCCGGAGCCCGGGAGCACGCCGGCCCGGGAGTACCGGGCCATGTACACCCGGTTCCGTGCCAACTTCCAGTGCAACATGTCCGACCTGGGCG
>JAJRDC010000094.1 GCA_028678635.1 Methanomicrobiales archaeon | reverse complement strand
CCGGACCGGTCACCGTCAGCTTCACCGTGTAGGTGCCGGCGGTGAGGTAGATGAATGTGGGATCCTTCAGGCTGGAATCCTCTGAACCATTGTTCTGGAAGTCCCAGGAGTAGGTGAACGGCCCGGTGCCGGTGGTCTGGTCCGTGAAGTGGACCGTGAGGGGCGCCGTCCCGGTCCGGACATCAGACGTGAATTGAGCATCCGGCGGGGTCGGGAGGATCACACCATCCGTGAACCAGACCTTCATGAGCATCTCGGAACTGGCGGCCTGGGAGAGAACCGTGTTCTTGTACAGGGAACCTTCCTTGAAGGGATTGTTGCCGTTCAGGGGTACCAGGAAGCAGTTCCGGGAGCTGTAAGTGGGGACGGAAAGGACGATGTAACATACCTGCCCCTTTGTGAGCTGCCCTCTCAGGTCCAGGGGTACCTCGACCCAGGTGGGCGTCCTGTAATCCGTGGAGGTCACCTGGGAGGCAGCGATGGTGGTGCTCGCCAGGTCAGCCCCCTTCAGGGTGCTTCGCACCGAGAGGAGAATGTCCATGGCTGGCGTGCCCCTCCGGGCCAGTGCCACCGCGATCCGGGAGACACCCGTGTCTGCAGCCCTGAAGGACTGGGCCTGCTTGAGGTAGGTGCTGGTATACCCGAGATACGTGTAGGTGGACGCGGTGGAGGTGGTCATGACCAGCGTTTCTGGGGCCGGGTTCACGGTGATGTACTGATCCCTGGTCTCGGAGTTCGTTCCGCCCGGACCGGTCGCTGTCAGCTTCACCGTGTAGGTGCCGGCGATGGGATAGATGAAGGTGGGATCCTTGAGGGTGGAATCCTCACTCCCATTGTTCTGGAAGTCCCAGGAGTAGGTGAACGGCCCGGTGCCGGTGGTCTGGTCCGTGAAGTGGACCGTCAGGGGTGCCGTCCCTGTCCGGACATCCGAGGTGAATTCGGCCTCCGGTGGAGTCGGGTCCCCGTCGCCGTCTGGATCAGGATCGGGAGTGGGGGTGGGAGTGGGGGTGGGTGTGGGTCCGGGCACCCCGTCCATCGTGTAGAGATATATCGCATAGAGGTTGTGATCACCGTCCCGGTTGTCCATCCATACGATGCGGTCCCCCGAGATGTCCGGTGAGAACTGGGTGTACGGATCAGAGGTGATACGGGTCTCCCTCCCCGACGTGATGTTATAGAGGTAGATATCGGCGTTACCATTGCGGTAATCGGTCCAGACGATCCGGTCCCGGTCGATCTCCGGCAGAAGGGTTCCGGATGCATGGGAGGTGATCTGTGTCTCCTGCCGGGTGGCGAGATCCATCAGGTAAATCTCCGGTACACCGTTCCGGCTGTCCTGGTACACCACATAGTTCCCGTCAATACGGGGTTTCTGCTGGGAGGAAGCCGCGGTGACGAGGGGCGTCAAAAGGCCGGTGGAGATATCGTACAGGGAGATATTTGCGCTTCCGTACTGGTACTCCTCCATCACCACATAGTTGCCGTTGACGGCCGGACGGGACTGGTCCCAGGAATCGGTGGTGATCCGGGTCTCGGCCTGCGTGGAGATCTGGTACAGGTAGATGTCCCACTGAGATCTATTCGCCAACCGGTTCCGGTCATCGACCCACACCACCCGGTCCCCTGAGATATCGGGATAGTACTGGAAGTCCCACTGGTCATTATTCAACCGGGTGACCGTCTTCGAGGGGATATGCAGGAGATAGATATCGGAGTTATGGGACTGGCTTTCCTCGATATACCGATCCCCTTGCCAGACGGCATAATCCCCGTCAATTCTCGCATAGTCCTGCATGGTCCCGCCGTTGAAGACGGTGGAGGTACCTGAGCCGATATCGTACAGGACGATGTCATAGTCCGTGGACTTCTCCACCCACACGATCCAGTTCCCGGAGATCCGGGGATCATCCTGCGACCCATCCCCGTTGGAGATGCGGGTTTCGGTTCCTGCCGCAGCCGCGGGGAGAAGGATAAAAGAACAGAGAAGGGCTGTCAGGCAGCAGAAAGAAAGCACCGGGCGGAGGCGCGAAGAGACCTGGGAGGGCGGGCGGGATCTCATGGGAATTTCCTGCAGTGGGATATTGCGATGAAGGTAATATATGATTCGGTAAAAGGGGTATAATATACTGTTCGTATCCGATTTCCGCCATTTATTCATTATATTTCTTTACTTTTTTTCCTGAATCGCGGGCCCTGTTTTTTCCGAAAAAAACCATTGGAAATCAGCTGGTTCCCTGGAATCCCGCCGCGAAGCGCCCGGGGATCCCTCCGCCTGATCGGCCACCGGTTAACCAGACCAGGTCAACTTCTGACGGTCCGTGCGGGACCGTACCGGTGGGGAGAGTCGTTGACACTCCGGAATCCGCAGCCGTGGCTGCAAAGGCATCCGGGCAGCTATCCGAAAACCTTACGTATCCTCCCGGCTTCATCCTACCCATGGTCTGTCATTGCTGCAGGGGGGAGCCGGCCTCATGTACCGCACGGTAATTTCCGTCACAACGAAGGGTGAGGGGGACATCGTCAACCTGACCCCGGAGGTCCAGCGGTGCCTGCGGGAGAGCAGGGTGAAGGACGGATCGGTCCACCTCTTCCTGACAGGATCCACTGCAGCCCTCACCACCATCGAATTCGAGCCGGGGGTCCTCTCAGACCTGAAACGAGCCCTCTCGGTCCTTGCACCGGACGATATCCCCTACGCCCACGACAGCCACTGGGGTGATGGCAACGGGCGCTCCCACGTGAAGGCGGCCATCGTGGGGCCGTCCCTCCAGATCCCTGTTGAGAGGGGAGAGTTGGGCACCGGCACCTGGCAACAGGTAGTGCTCCTCGAGCTGGACGTCCGCCCCAGCCGGCACAGGACCGTCACCTGCACCGTCACCGAAGGCTGAAGCAGCCGGTCACTGTGATGGGAAACCGTCGGGTTCCTTCATTGTACGAGTACTGGTGAGACGCTCCTGGGGGGCTCGCCGCCCCCCCGCCGCGTGGGCGTCCCCCGCGGTTGATCCTCATTGAAAGAGATTCGGAATACACTTACCCTGCGAGGCTATCCTCCCGTCGTGGGGAGGGACCGGGAGGGGGCGAGCAGCCCCCTCCCGCATCATATCCCTGAGAACAGTCGAGAGTTGATATTCTCAGATACCTCTCACAACGGTGCCAGAAGTTGTGTGTTTGGAAGGAAAAAAGATCGTCTTTCAGGTCTCAGTCCAGGGGAACGGTCTCCAGCTGCGACACCAGCTCCCAGATCCGGGTCCTGGCATGGACCGGCATGTTGGGATCGTTGGAAATCTCGTCAATCATCGATATGGCTGTGGCGGCCCGGAGACCGATGGACTTGGAATTGTCCTGGAGCACCCCGCGGGTCTGATCGGCAACGCGCCTGATGTTGCGGGGGATCGTCCCGTCCTCCATGATCTGCTGGAGCATCTGGATGCAGGTGGTGATGGTGTCGTCCGGCTTCGCCATGGGATTACCCCTCTCATTATTCATGTCATCCGGTGATATATATGTTGAGAGGATCGGAAAAGGAGGTGCAGTCACGGCGAAAGAACCGAAGGACGCAGATACCATCATGGCCGAACACCTGCTGAAGGGAGGGAAGATGCTCTCCCGGGCATGCCCCGCCTGCGGCTCACCCCTCTTCGAGGTGAAGGGCGAGACCCTCTGCGTGGTGTGCCGGGAGCTGAAGACAAAGCCGAAGGAGCAGCCGGCGAAGGGAGCGGCGCAGCCTGCCCCTGCAGCTGCGGACTCCACTGCTTCCCCCGACGTACCCACCTCCTGCGAGGATGAGCTGGCAGCGACCCTTGTCGCCCTCTGCCGGCGTGCCCGCGACGAGAAGAACGCCGAGCGGTGCCTGGCTTTCACCGAGGGTGCCAAGCGCTGCGCCGAGGCTCTGGCCGTCCTCCGCCAGCGATAGCGATCCTGACCTGATCAGTCTCATTTTTTCCGGGATGTCTCCTCATCGTTCGTCCCAC
>JAJRDC010000034.1 GCA_028678635.1 Methanomicrobiales archaeon | reverse complement strand
GGACGCGGCCCGGCATCATGGCGCTCATGCAGCGGATCGTCACCCGCTGACGGTGAGGGGCTGCCGGCCCCCACCAGCCCGTCTCCGCCCATTCGTTCCACGGGCGCTGGCTTTATCCTCTCTCCGCTTCCCACGTTTCCCCATGGAGATCACATCCCGGATCCACAGGATCGACGGGATGCGGGGGAACTGTTACCTCATTGACCGTGACAGCCTTGTCCTGATCGATACGGGCTTGCCACGGACCTCAGGGCGGACCCTGGCATACATCAGGAACACGCTGCACCGCACCCCCGCGGACCTCCGCACCATCATCCTGACCCATTACCACATGGACCATGTGGGGAACGTCCCGGCCCTGGCGAAGGCGACCGGTGCACGGGTAGCGATCCACGAGGCTGATGCCCCGTACCTGTCCGGAGAGCGTGCCATGCCCCTGCCACCCTGGCCCCGGTCGGTCCTGATCCGGATGGTGAAACCGTTCCTGGGGTGGTCACCGGTCCGGCCGGGCATCCTTCTCCGGGATGGAGATACCCTGGCGGGTCTCACCTGCGTCCACACCCCCGGCCATACGCCGGGCAGCATCTGCCTGTTCGATCCGGAAGAGAAGGTGCTCTTCACCGGCGATGCGCTTCTTACACCGGGTGGCAGGATCCAGGAGCCATCGGAACGGTTCTCTGCCCGCCAGGAGGAGGCGCGGAGATCCCTGTCGAAGATCGCCTCCCTGGACTTTGATATCCTCCTTTCCGGACATGGCGAGCCGGTGGGGCCGGAGGCATCCGCGATGCTACGGGAGTTCCTGTCCCCGGCGCAGGGCAGGTGAGAGTGCATCTGCGGGTCCGGGTGCTGCCCGGTCCACCTCCCCGGAGGAGGAAAGTGCGGCCGTGAGGTGGCCTGGGCGGCTCTCTTATATATCATTCCAGCTGACCCCTATGGCACTGATGACGATGCTTCCTATCAATGGAGCCGGGAGGACGGCCTGGAGGGGCCTCATCCTCGGGGTGGGTCTCATCCTCATCCTGGCGGTCATGCCCTCTGCGGCGGATGCCGTTGCACGGGATCCAACGGTTACCATCAGCTCCTTTGAGGTGACACCGGCAATCCTCCTGCCCGGTGATCAGGGGACCATCACGATCACCATCACCAATACGGCAAAGGAGTCAAGTGAGACTGAATCCCTGGTGGACACTACCACCGGGGGGGGCACCACCACCACCTCGACGACAAAGGACATCCCCGTGCTCGTGGAGTCTGTGTACATGTACGGGAACGGGATGCAGGTCCTGGAGGGCAATTTCCAGCATGTCGGCGCCCTCGGGCCCGGCCAGTCCATCCCGCTCACCTTCCTGGTCAGGGCCCCCGCACAGACAGGGCTCTACTTCCCTGAAGTCTGGATACGCATCCCGGACGGCACCAGCGTCAAGTATCCCATCCCGGTCAACGTCAACTCGCCGGTCGGGGTCCAGAAACAGGCGATCCTCATCATGGAGAGTCACCTCCCGGATTCCGTGAATCCAGGCGATGAGGTACCGGTCACGCTCATGGTCAGGAATGACGGGCAGCTTCTTGCGAACGAAGTCACCCTCAGGGTCGGGAACTTCAGTACCTGGATTGCACCCAGGGATACTGATCTCCACCATGTAGGCACGATCCCTGCCGGTGCCGAGAAGACCGAGGTCATTACCCTCCTCTCCGACAAACAGACCGCTCCCGGCCTGATCCAGGTCCCGGTCACCCTCCAGTACAGCGCGGTCGACGGGACCATCCACCGGGATACCACCTCCATCAATGTGGTCATGAAGGGGAAGAGCGAGCTGGGCTTTGTATCGGTGGATACCAACCCGCAGCGGCTCACAGAACATACGCCCTTTGACCTCACGGTTCGGATAGAAAATACCGGTACCGGAGAGGCAAAGGCGGTCTCGGCCCGGATCGACCTTGCCGCTGAAGGCACCAAAGAGGCATTTATCGGGAAGATCAAGCCAGGGAACGATGCCCCTGCCCTGTTCTTCCTCGAAGGCCTGAAAACGGGGAACTACCCTTACAATATCACGATCAGTTATACCGATGACCTGGGGGCGCATGTCGTGGAAAGGCAGCTCTCCCTGAGGGTACCTCCCACGGATCATACCGGGACCATCCTCCTCGGGATCCTGGGCCTGGGCATCCTGGGATTCTGCCTGTACCGGTACTGGTACCTCCCGAGGAAGAAGGGGGGCGGTGCCCTCCCATGGGTAAAAAAGAACTGAAGGTCGCGTTCCTGCTCTCCCTGCGATCGCTCCAGCGGGGAAGCAGGACCAGCGCCCTCCTTACGGTCCTGATCGTCTCGCTCTGCTTCACCAACATGATCTTCCTCCCCGCCCTCTTCAACGGGATCGGGCAGAGCATCACCAAACAGGTCGTGGATTACGAGGTCGGGAACGTCCTCGTCAGCCCCAAGCCGGGGGATCAGTACATCACCGACCTTTCGGCAACCCTTGACCTCATCAACGGGATGCCCGGCGTCGCGCGGGCAACCCCCCACATATCGAAAGGGGCCACGCTGAAATACCGGCAGCGGTTGCTGGGCGTTTCTGTCCGGGCCATCTCGCCGACAGATGAGAAGATCGTCTCCCCGCTGTACACCAAGATGATCGCAGGGAGCTACCTGGGCGACGGAGATACCGGGGAGGTGATCATCGGCAAGCCGGTTGCCGGGGACGCATCGATCCGGCAGGAGGATGAGTTCCAGCCATCCCTCGGAGGGGTCAGGGTCGGGGACTCCATCACCATCGAGTATGGGAACGGGTACACGAAGGACTACCGGGTCAAGGGGATCTACTCCACTGGCTGGAGCCAGGCGGACAGCACGGTCTACACCACCATGACCGATATGGAGCTGGTGGAGGGTCAGGCCCTGGACCGGGCCGACTATATCACCGTCAAGGCAAAACCCGGCTTCACCGAGAAGTTCATCAAGGACGAGCTCCAGCAGTACGGGGTCTCGGAGAAGGTCCAGACCACGGCGGACCTCCTCTCCAAGAGCCTGGGGAGGGTGCTCCAGAGCTTTGAGATCATCAACCTGGTCTCCCTGATCGTGAGTATCGTCATCACGACGATCGTACTCTTCATTGTCATCACGATAAAAACCATCAACAACCGCAAGCAGATCGGGATCCTGAAGGCGATCGGCGTGGACAAGGAGGTCATCATGCATAACTACGGGTTCCAGGTCATCATCCTGGCGGTCCTGGGCATCGGGCTCGGGATCGTTATCACCATACTCCTCGCCATCTACATGGCCCTGCATCCCATCGTGACACCCGAGTGGTCTGCATACCTGTACCTGACGCCGATGGATCTCGTCACCAACTCCCTGATCCTCCTCGGAGCGGCCATCGTCGCCGGCTATATTCCCGCATGGCGCGTGTCGATGGAAGATATCCAGAAGTCCATGAGGGCGTGACGGGATGATCCGGACGGAGAACCTGCGAAAGATTTACCCGATGGGCAACATCGAAGTGAAAGCCCTGGACGGCGTGGATCTTGACATTGCGAAGGGGGAATTTGTCGGGATCATGGGCCCGAGCGGCAGCGGGAAATCAACCCTCCTGCACCTGCTCGGCCTGCTGGATCATCCTACCAGCGGCTCGATCCGGATCGATGGGAGGGACATGGGGCGCCTCACTGACTGGGAGCGGACCATGTTCCGGCTCTACAAGCTGGGGTACGTCTTCCAGGACTACGCCCTGGTCCCGGAACTGACCGTCCTTGAGAATGTGAGCCTCCCGGCAATGCTCCGCGTGGATCGCACAGAGCCGCAGTACCGGGAGGCCAGTGCCGACATCCTGCAGCGCATCGGGCTCTGCGATCGCCGCGGCCACCTCCCCAGTGAACTCTCCGGCGGGCAACAGCAGCGAGTGGCCGTTGCCCGGGCCGTCGTGAACCGGCCGGACATCCTCTTTGCCGACGAGCCCTGCGCTAACCTGGACACAGAAAACTCCCGCATGGTGCTGGAACTCTTCAAGGAGATTAACCGGCAGATGCAGCAGACGATCGTGATGGTCTCCCACGAGGAGTGGCACAAGGAGTACTTCCACCGGATCATCCAGCTCCGGGACGGGAAGATAGTCAGGAGCGGGTGAGGTGCCGACGGCATCCGCCGGTAATCGGGGCCTGGGAAGTGGGGGCAATGAGGGCACATCCCCACCGGCCTGCGAAGCTGCCGTCCCCGACACGTGGCAGGTGAAGGAAACGCGGAGACCGTGAACGGTATGGCTCCCGGGAAAGGGCACACCGCAAGGATTATGTAGCATTTCCGTAGGTGTTCAATAGTGGCAGAAACCCGCACCAGCCCCCACAGAGGGAAGGAACCGTGATAGCACTCCGTTTTTACCGGATCTATGATATCGGCAGGGAGTTCGACCTGGACTGGCTGGAACGTGAGCTGGCCCATGGGTATCCCACTGCCCGGACGAGCCTCCTCCGGGTCGCGCAGAAGTCCATCATGATCGAGGACCCGCCGCTGACGATCCGTCTGCAACCGGTCCGGATGGAGAGGAACGGGCGGCCCTTCGAGTTCACAGTGGTGGCCAGGGTGTACGATATCGGGGCCATCAGTCTCTGCCTTGCCTACGAGACCCCGGAGGGCGATTACTCGACACTGGAGGAGATAGCGTTCCTGTTCCCTTCGCAGGAAGGACTGTCGGAGTTCTTTGCGCAGTACCTGAAGACGGTGGGGGATATCCTCCGGCCGCACCTCCCCACCTATGCCACCGACCCGGAATTCTTTGAGGACTACACGGTGTATGTGACCGATCACCGGGATGACACAACCGATCCGATACCCCTGCTGACCGGGGAACGGACCCCCATTTCACCCCAGATACGGGACGAGATCCTGAAAAATTCGCTCAGCTACACGGCCCGCGATCTTACGGTCATTGCCTGGGATTCGGCTCTTCTCTGCAGCCCCGAGACCCCCACAGATCTCATCGACCTGATCGAGTTCGCCAACGTGCAGGCCCTCGAGCTTCGGTACTACGACCGGGAACTGACGCGGCAGATGGAGAAGATGTACGACGATATCGAGCATGCCGAGCGGCTGTGGCGGTTCCTGCGGATGCGCCAGTACCATGCGATCATGGCGAAGCAGATGGAGACCTCAGCAGAGATCTCTGAGATCATCGAGAAGGTTGACAACCTGATCAAGGTGACAGAGGATGTCTACTACGCCCGGGTCTATGCCACAGCCCTGAAGGTGCTCCGGAGCGGCCAGTGGAGCGAGAGCGTGAGCCGGAAGATCAACGTGATCCGGGAGAACTATTCCATGCTCTCAGATGAGGTCCGTATCCAGCACTCCAATTTCCTCG
>JAJRDC010000177.1 GCA_028678635.1 Methanomicrobiales archaeon | reverse complement strand
CGGAACCGAAGATAAGACAAGAGGCAAATCTCACGAAATCAAGGGGAAGGGGGAGGTGGGGAAATTAACGTGGGAAGGCGAAGCTATCGCTACAAACTCATCAATGCCCCTTTGGCGGATTGGGGCGGACGGCTCGGCGACATTCAAGGCTGCGCTTTGTGAAAGGCGTACAGGAAAACCACCACACTCAGTCCAGCAAAGGCATAGATGAAGGATGTCAGCACTCTCATCGGAGGAATCAAGCCTCGCACAACGCCTAATACATCGCCGATCAGACCCACGATCAACAGCGTCGTCACCAGGACCATTCCTACTAGCGCCAGAAATGCCGCATTCTTCAGTGTCATGGTCAAAGTATGAGCGTGTTAAGCACCCTCGACAAGAGCCGATGGGCTTTCCCACCGCCCGAAGTGCAGGGGAATGATGACTATGATGTTTATAACGAACCGAGTGGGATCCTGAATGAAATGCATGAAGGGAAACCTCGTCAGCTGAGACGTCGGCCAGAAAAGAAATCCGGAAAGATGCGTTGATCTCGACGGCAGCAGGCGCTGGGCAACCCAATGGAGGCTGTCTCAAGACACCCCGCATCTGTTTTCCTCTACGTGCTGTTTAGACGCCTGCTACGACATACCTTGTGCTGCGCAGATATTGTCTGTGTCTGAAAAGTGGTTGAATCTCAAGCAGCATTGTAGGATTCTGACCTTATGCTAGGCAAAGGCTTTTCGCACGCCTCCTTCACCCTTTATCACCTCACTTTGGACTTCATTCGGCTCCTGGGCAGTTTCCTTCAGTCCCGATCCGTCCTCACCGCTGAGAACCTCTTTCTGCGATAACAGCTGAGCCTCTACCAGGAGCGCCAAGTGCGACCTCACCGGGCCACCGATGCAACTCGGTTACGATGATATTGGTGGCAAAACTGTTTGATTGGAGAGAAGCTTTAATCACGGTCCGGCCGGAGACCCTCGTCGGGTGGCATCGAAAAGGCTTCAGACTGTTCTGGCGTTTGAAATCCCGGCGAATAGGCAGACCAAGGATTCCCAAAGATCTTCTCGGGCTTATCTTGTCCATGGCGGGGGACAATCCCACCTGGGGACAGGCTCGCATAGCTGATGAACTTCTCGTCAAGCTTGGATTTCGCGTCTCGCCGCGAACCGTCCAGAAATATCTGCTGAAGGATCCCAATGACGGTCGCCGGCGCCCGGATCCCGTAAGGTGAAAAAATTCAGCCGAGCCGCAAACAGCTGTGACAGCGTGTTTTGCCCCAGATGCTCGTAACGTCGGGGGCGACGCCTGACACGTAGCCGATGATCCCGGATGCTGCGGGTCCTAACCGCGCATCCGGAGGAAGCAGCACCTCCTGATGGACCGCGACGCCAAGTTCTCCCAGACATTCCGGATCATCCTGGATCAGGTCGGTGCGGAGGCAGTGCGGTTGCCCACGCGTTCTCAGAACTTGAGCCCGAATCTCGAACGCGTCATGCGATCGGTCAAAGAGGAGTGCGTCCAGCGCATGATCTTCTTCTGGGAGAGATCGCTGCAGGTCGCCGTGGCCGAGTTCCTGATCCATTTTCACGCCGAGCGAAGCCAGCAAGGGCTTGGCAACCGATCGATTGAGCCCGGGGAAGAAGTGGCCCTCACAGCCAGTGACGTTGCGTGCCGGGAAAGACTGGGCGGCATACTGCGTTACTACTACCGGCAAGCTGCCTGACCTTCCAGTTCAGAAGTGATTTCGGGCGCCGTGCCGTCTGGCAGCATGAGGTGTGTGCAGGTGACAGCTCCCGTTTCCACTACCAAGCGCAGCAGGTGACATCATGCCCTGCTCCTGAGCGCGTCCTGGTTTCCGCGCGGTTATTGTCGCCCGAGATAGCGGTTCATTGCCGATTCCAACTGGCCAACTGCGGCGAACTTGAGGCTCGGCTGAGTTTTTTGACCATACGGGATGCCGAGATCAATCGCCTTCCGCTTGCGGCGTTCCACTTCTTGGTAAAGGTCCTCTGTCTCCATGCTGATCTCCAACGCCCTGATATTATACGCCCGCATGTTGGCAGCAAGCAGGCGCGAGGAGGAGACGCTCGCAGGGAAGCCTCATCGGCATGGAATGGGAGTCCCATCCGATCCTCGCTGAAGTCATTGACCGGAGCCTGAGCCGAAACATTAGGCGTGAGGTTCCTACGCCATTATGCTCGACCTTCCCCGCTGGGTCACCCTCAACCGCCGCGAGTTCGAGCGGCAGTTCGCCCTGCCCGCCGTCGAGCCGAAGGAAACCCTTATCCGCGCCAAGAAAGGCACCGAGTTTGTGTCCGTCCCTGCCGCACGGATCCACCCAAGCCCAGCCTGAGATATAGCCCAACCGCCGCCAGCCCTCCAGACGCTATAATGAAGCGATGAGCCTCTCCCTGGATCAGATAGTCTCCGATTTTGCCGCCGCTATGTTCGAGGCGGACTCCAAGAGACCCGTCTTCGTCACACACTCCGGTCATGCATACCGACCTGGCATCGGCCCTCACAACGAAGAGAAGGCTGTCTATGGCGAATTGTCACTTTGGTGCTGCAGAGCCAGGATCTCCGCCTGGAGCGCGAGGCGTGATCGAAAGCTCACCAATAGGGTCGAAATGAATGAAAGATGGACACCATTCATGGACGCAAAGGCTGGCAACGGAATCTTGTAAGTGCAACAACTTCAATCTGGACCGAATTATCGGAAGCGACAGGTCACCATGCCCGGCTGCTTGCGGTCGTCAGTGCTGAAACTCGGTTTTCACCGGGCACCCTTGTTGGGATTTCCGATCTCTCCCATGCTATCTGACACGATTTGATCTGCAGCCAGAGTCCCACTGCACACCTCCGATGAAATAGTGCGAACCGTGCCCGTTTGTTTGACAGGCAATTGCCTATTTCTTTCATATGAATATTCGCACCGTATGATGGAGATCACATATGGATTCAGGGTCGAGAGATTAAGATCCTTACATCATCGGGTCGCGGCCTCACATCGGAGAACAACTGAGATGCTGAGGGCTCGCCCTGCCGATGCCTCGCGAATGGGTAGCAGGAGATGCTAATCGTACCAATTACGGAGGTGCCACATGGCTGAAAGAGAAATGAAACCACCGAGTTGGGGGCCCACTACGGATCCAGCGCCGTGGCATGGTCATTGGCCGTGGCCGGACCCTATTCCATGGATCTGGAAACGTATTCCATTCCCTGATCCGGGCGATCCAATTCCCTTTCCTTACAAGATTCTGGAACAGATTCAAATCCAGGATGTCATCGCGTTGCGCTTGGCAAGCCTGGAAGCCGTAAATCAGGTATTCCAGGCCCAGCTCAAGGCCGAAAGAGCTCTCCTGGAAAAGCAGCAGGAAATCCTGGGAAAGTACAAGTAAGTTGTCTTGTATTTGTTAAGAAACGCTGCATCTCCTGCTACCCTTTCGTTTCATACGTTCTGTGATGGTGGATGGCGATGGCAACCCGGAATATAGTGATCGTTGCATTCCAGGATCAGCCCAATCTGGGTGTTGGTTACATTGCAGGTATCCTGATCGATCACGGCTTTGAGGTGGTGTTGCTCGATTTCCGATCCGGCCCACAAGCGATACTTGAGCGTATTCAGAGTCTCGACCCACTGCTCGTCGGGCTCTCCATCATTTTCCAGTATTACACTCCCGATTTTGCGCAATTGGTCTCTTACCTGCGCAGTCATGGCGTAACCACCGCGATCTGCGCCGGAGGTCATTATCCGAGCCTGGAGCCTGCCGAGACGCTAAGGTCGATGGGTGGCATCGACTTCATTGTGCGGTTTGAAGGCGAGCACACGCTTCTGGAAATTGCACAGCACTTGCTCGAAGGCAAGGATTGGAGGAATGTCCAAAGCATAGCCCACCTGGAGAACGGCAAACTGGTAACAACCCCCTTGCGCCCATTGATTGACGATCTGGACGCCTTGCCTCCTGCAAAGCGTTGGTCCTTTGACTACCACTGCCTCGGCATCCGGGCAACCAGTTTGCTGGCCAGTCGTGGCTGTCCGCGTGCCTGCTCCTTCTGCAGCATTCGCCGTTTTTATTCCATCCCGCCGGGGCGCATTCGCCGCACTCGCTCGCCGGAGAATGTTCTCCAGGAAATGAGAGATCTCTATCATGGGTACGATGTGCGCATTTTCCTTTTTCAGGACGATGATTTCTCATTGCTGAGCGCGAGAGACCGCGAATGGTCCGGGCGTTTCGTCGACTGCCTGCGCCAGTCGGAGCTGGATGGAAAGGTCATCTGGAAGATCAGTTGCCGTTCCGACGAGATTGAGCCGGAAATCTTCACCGCTTTCCGCTCTGTCGGATTGTATATGGTCTATCTCGGCATCGAATCAGGAAACGAGGCGGGCCTGCAAACCCTGAACAAGCACATCCGTGTCGAGCAGAACCTCAATGCGGTGCAGGTCCTCAAGAACTTAGGTTTGAGATACGACTTTGGCTTCATGCTGTTCGATCCGTCCAGCACGATGGAAACGGTGCTGGAGAATATCCGCTTTCTGAAAAACATCTGCGGCGACGGCAGCGCGACGGTGTCCTTCGGCAAGACACTCCCCTATGCAGGGACCGATCTTGAGGCGCGCATGCGCCAGGAAGCGCGCCTGTGCGGGGATCCATGGTCTCCGGACTACAGATTTCTGGAAGAGCGGACGGGAGCCTGGTTCTCCTATCTTTGTGAAGTATTTTACACCTGGGTCTACGGCGGCCAGTCTCTACAAGCCCAACTGAGGTGGGGGATGTTTGAGGCGGATGTGATGAACCGGTTTTATCCTAGTACCGCTGGCCTAGACGAGCACAGAGGCCGTTTGACGTTTCTTGTTCAATGGTATAACGAGATCTACTGCAAGATCGTTGAAGATTCGGCCGAGGTGTTCCGCTCTGCCGACTCGGAGAGCCGATATGCCTTGATGTCCATCCGATCGGCGGCAGAACAGCAACGGCGGTGGTTGGAGGATCAGGTCGCGCTTCAAAGGCAATCCTTCTTTACCCACTCCGGTTTCCCTCTTGAACTCGTCGTCGGCGAAGTCGGGCAGCCGGCGGGATGAAGCGCCGCCAAGGAGTGCGCATGGCAGAG
>JAJRDC010000064.1 GCA_028678635.1 Methanomicrobiales archaeon | reverse complement strand
CGGGAAGAAGATGGAGCACAAGCTGACCCCCGCCGACATCCGGGCCCGCCTCGAGAAGATCCCGGACGAGGACCTGAAGCTCCTGGGGATCAACCCGGAGGTCGCCCGCCCCGAGTGGACCATCCTCACGGTGCTCCCGGTACCTCCGGTCACCATGCGGCCCTCCATCATCCTGGAGAACGGGCAGCGGTCCGAGGACGACCTGACCCACAAGCTGGTGGACATCATCCGGATCAACCAGCGGTTCAAGGAGAACCAGGACGCGGGTGCCCCACACCTGATCATCGAAGACCTCTGGGAACTCCTCCAGTACCATGTCACCACCTACCTGGATAACGAGGTGGCAGGGTGTCCCCCGGCCCGGCACCGGAGCGGGAGACCGTTAAAGACCCTGTCGCAGCGGCTGAAGGGGAAGGACGGCCGGTTCCGGGGTTCCCTCTCGGGGAAGCGGGTGAATTTCTCGGCCCGTACCGTCATCTCTCCTGACCCGAACATCGGCGTCACCGAGGTGGGGGTACCCCTCGCCGTTGCGAAGGAGATGACCGTGCCCGTGCGGGTAACCCCCTTCAACCTGGCTGATGTGAAGGAGTATGCCCTGAACGGTCCCCTGCGGCCCACCACCACCTCGCCCTGCGGGGCCAATTACGTGATCCGGCCCGACAACCGCCGCATCCGGCTCTCGGACCAGAACCTGCAGGCCACCGTGGACCTGGTTGAACCCGGCTGGACGGTGGAACGGCAGCTCAGGAACGGGGACATCGTGCTGTTCAACCGGCAGCCCTCCCTGCACCGGATGTCCATCATGGCCCACCGCATCCGGGTGATGGATGGGAAGACCTTCCGGCTGAACCCGGCGGTCTGCCCGCCCTACAACGCGGACTTTGACGGGGACGAGATGAACCTGCACGTGCCCCAGACCGAGGAGGCACGGGCCGAGGCCCAGATCCTGCTCGCTGTGCAGGAGAACATCCTCTCGCCACGGTTCGGCGGGCCCATCATCGGCGGGATCCATGACCACGTCTCCGGGATCTTCCTCCTGACCCACGAGACCCACTGGTTCCGGAAGGAGATGGTCCTGTACCTGCTCCGGCACTACCCGCTGGAGAACCTCCCGGAGCCGGGGAAGGTGGAGGACGGCGTGCCGTACTGGTCCAACAAGCAGATCTTCTCCTGCATCCTGCCCAAGGAGCTGAACATGGTCTTCCGGGCCTCCTCCTGCGAGTCCTGCGACACCTGCAAGAGGGAACTCTGCGAGCGGGACGCCTACGTGAAGATCTTTGACGGGAACCTGGTCTCGGGGACCATTGACAAGAAGGCCATCGGTGCATTTGACGGCCAGATCCTGCACCGGATCATCCGGCAGTATGGGATGAAACAGGCGGCTGACTTCATCGACAACATGACACGTCTTGCCATCCGGTCCATCATGCTGGACGGGTTCAGCTTCGGGATTGACGACGAGGATCTCCCCAGGACCGAGCAGGGGCAGATCCGGCAGGTGCTGGAGGATGCTGCCACTGACGTGGAGCGCCGGATCAAGATCTTCCAGGACGGCCAGCTGGAGCCGATGCCTGGGCGGACCCTGGATGAGACCCTGGAGATGCAGATCATGCAGGTGCTGGGGAAGGCCCGTGACAAGACGGGGGAGATCGCCGGCAGGCACCTGGGTCTCGAGAACAGCGCCGTCGTGATGGCCGTCTCCGGGGCCCGGGGGTCCATGCTGAACCTGACCCAGATGGCCGGCTGCATCGGCCAGCAGTCGGTCCGTGGCGAGCGGATCATCCGGGGCTACGATGACCGGACCCTGCCCCACTTCC
Source organism: Methanomicrobiales archaeon (assembly GCA_028678635.1). Next base: position 2,896 of record JAJRDC010000064.1, on the reverse strand, counting down.
GGAAGGGTGACCGGGGCTCCGCCGCCCACGGCTTCATCCAGAACAGCTACAAGAGCGGGCTCTCCCCCACCGAGTTCTTCTTCCATGCCATCGGGGGCCGCGAGGGGCTCGTGGACACGGCGGTGCGGACGTCCCAGAGTGGGTACCTCCAGCGCCGGATGATCAACGCGCTCCAGGACCTGAAGGTGGCCTATGACGGCACCGTCCGGACCACCGGGGGCAGGATCATCCAGTTCCGGTACGGCGAGGACGGGACCGATCCCTCCAAGAGCTCCTTCGGCTCGCCCGTGGATGTGAAGGGGATCATCGAGTCCGAGATCAAGGAGGAGGTATAGGATGAACGCGAGCATGGAGAAGCGGATCGCGGCGGCCGAACTCCCTGAGAAGACCAGGAATGAGCTCCGGAAGCACCTGGGCGAGAGGTCGCTGACCGAGGCCCAGTTCAAGCGGATCCTGGACCGGGTGGTGCGGGAGTACCAGAACACAAGGATCGAGGCCTGCGAGGCGGTGGGGATTGTGGCCGCCCAGTCCATCGGCGAGCCCGGCACCCAGATGACGATGCGGACCTTCCACTACGCGGGGGTCGCCGAGATCAACGTAACGCTGGGGCTCCCCCGGCTCATCGAGATTATGGATGCGAGAAAGGCGCCCTCCACCCCCACGATGACGATCCACCTGAAGCCCGAGTACGCCCAGGACCGGGACCGGGCCCGGGAGGTCTCCTGGCAGATCGAGGCCGCACCCCTCCACGAGTTCGGGGACATCACCATTGACATGGAGAACATGCAGGTGGTGGTGCAGCTGAATACCGCCGTCTGCGAGAAGCGCAAGATCGGCGTGGAAAAGATCATGGAGAACGCCCCGAAGAAGATCCGGGACCGCCGGCACTACCGGGACTTTGACTGCGAGGTGCACGCCGACCGCGCGCTCCTCCTCTTCATCCCCAAGGACCGGGAGTCCTACCAGAACCTCTTCCAGCTGGCCGAGCACGTGAGGAACGTCATCGTCCAGGGGATCGATGACATCGAGCGGGTCGTGGTCCGGAAGGAGGAGGGGGAGTACATCCTATATACCGAGGGCTCCAACCTGAAGGATGTGTTCGAAGTGGAAGGGGTGGAGACCACCGGCACCCGGTCCAACAACATCTCTGAGATCGCGGACGTGCTGGGCATCGAGGCTGCCCGGAACTCCATCATCGACGAGGCCCTCTCGACGCTCGCGGAGCAGGGTATTCTCGTCGACGTCCGCCACATCATGCTGGTCGCGGACATGATGTGCATGGATGGCGAGGTGAAGCAGATCGGCCGCCACGGGATCGCAGGGGAGAAGGAGTCGGTCCTCTCCCGGGCGGCCTTCGAGGTAACGGTGAACCACCTGCTGGACGCGGCGGTGGCCAACGAGGTGGATGAACTGAACGGGGTTACCGAGAACATCATCGTCGGCCAGCCCATCCAGCTGGGTACCGGCGACGTGAAACTCATCGCAAAACCACTCACACAGGGAGATTGAATCATGGATTTCAACACTTCACTCCGGAGGGCGTTAAAGACAGGAAAGGTCCTCCTCGGACAGCACGCAACGGAAGACTGCATCAACGAGGGCAAGGCCCAGCTCGTGGTGGTGGCAAAGAACTGCCCCGAGCGGTTCCAGAAGTTCCTTGCCGACAGGCAGGAGGTGCCGGTCCACATCTTTGACGGATCCGGCGTCCAGCTGGGCATGGCCTGCGGGAAGCCCTTCATGGTCTCGGCCCTAGCGATTGTCGAGCCGGGCGAATCGGACATTCTCTCGTTACGGAGGGCCTGACATGGGCGAGATCGTGCTCACGGAGGACTGCATGCGGACGATGTCGCAGTTCGAGCAGCTGACCGGGGCGTCCAGCCGGGACTGCATCATCGATGACCGCAATAACCGGATCATTCTCGTGGTGAACCCCGGCGAGATGGGCCGGGCCATCGGCAAGAAGGGGGCCTCCATCAAGAACGCGATGGAGGTCATGGGCAAGCGGATCGAGGTGGTGGAGTACACCTCCAATCCCGAGCAGTTCATCCGGAACTGTTTCCTCCCTGCCCAGGTCACCTCGCTGGAGTTCGAGGGGACCGACGAGGAGCGGATCGCGAAGGTCACCGTCCGGGAGGAGGACCGGGGCATCGCCATCGGGAAGGAAGGGAAGAATATCTTCAAGGCCAAGCGCCTCGCCCAGCGCCAGCACAACATCGCCGACGTCAAGCTCGTATAAAAATACCCTCTTTTTTCTGCTCTTCACACCTCTCTCAATCGACTGCCGGTTCTTTTCATGGCCTGCGGTCAGGTGACGTCCCTGTGATGCGTACTGGTGAGACGCTCTCGGGGGCTCCGTCGCGAGGTCCGCCCACGGCGCATGGGCAACCCCCCCCGCCGGTGTCCGGGGACCTCGGATCTCTATCCTCGCACTGTCTAACGTGGCGGTCTATCCTCATCGGGGGAGGGGCCGAAAGGGGGCTGTCTCCCTCCCGCACCGGGTCGTAACAACCGCCCCTTGCTGAGTTCCCATGAAGCCGTTGGTTCAATCTGCATCGGCAACGGCAGTCCATCTTCATCGGTGGAGGACCGGGAGGGGGCAGAGCCCCTGCATGGTGTCCCGGAAACCGTATGCAGGGCTCTCTCGATCAGGGGTCCCGGCCCGCACTGTCAGAGCGAGGCGATTCTTCGTTTTGCCATCAGGATCAGGACCTGCCGGTCCCTGCAGGGGAGTTCAGCCTTCCGGTGCCGTTCCCCGCATTCCTCCGCGTGCAGGAGGTCGCATCCGAGACAGGACTGGGCCATGCCGGACAGGGAGTATCTTCTCTGCGGGCGTGTACCGGATTCCTTCTCACCTCCGGCTTCCTCTTCCGTGTGGTACACCATCTTCTCTCGGTAC
>JAJRDC010000137.1 GCA_028678635.1 Methanomicrobiales archaeon | reverse complement strand
TGGACTATCCTCTCGCCGGGGGGTGGGACCGAGAGGGGCTAACCGCCCTTCCTCTTCTCCACCACCCGGATCCCCTCGATCCGGGTGACGGGATACTGCCCGTCACGGTCCTTCTCCGCCGACTTCACCATGTCCCAGACGGTGAGGAGGGCTACCGTGACGCCGGTGAGGGCCTCCATCTCCACCCCCGTCCGGCCGGTGGACCTCACCTCCACGGTGGCCTCCAGGAACCCGTCGCCCTCGGAAAACGCCACCTCCACGCCGCCGATGGGGATCGGGTGGCACATCGGGATCACCCGTGAGGTGTCCTTCACCGCCATCGTGGCCGCCACCCGGGCGGTGGCCAGCACGTTCCCCTTCACGACGGTTCCTTCCCGGATGGCAGCAAGGGTCTCGGGCCGGAGGTGGATCCGGCCCGTCGCCACCGCCATCCGGTCCACCTCTGCCTTTCCCGAGACATCCACCATCCGCACCGCGTCTCCCCTGATATGCGAGAACTCAGGCATCCCTTTTCATCCCTCCAAAAAGGACCTCCGGGATCCGGTCCAGGAGATCCGTTGCCAGCATCCCGTCGCCCCGGGTGGATGCGGCCAGGCTCCCGGCCGCCCCGTTCACGTAAGCCGCGATGCAGGCCGCATCGAAGGCCTGGAGCCGGCACAGCAGGGCACCCGTTATCCCTGCCAGGACGTCGCCTGTGCCGGCCACGGCCATGGAGGGACTTCCCGTCCGGTTGAACCGTACGCGGGCACCGTCAGAGATCACGTCCACCTGGCCCTTCAGGAGCACGGTACCGTTCTTCGCCGCGTTCCGAACAGCCCTGCCCCGCGCCAGGAGCGACAGGGGAGCCTTAGTCCCGGTCATCCGCTCGAACTCGCCGGCGTGGGGGGTGTACACCGTCTCCTTCGCCACGGGAAGCGGGAGACGGATCGCGTCCGCATCGAACACTGCCTTCCGGAAGTGCGGCGCCAGGGCCAGCACCACTCCCTGGCTCTCGGCCCCCAGGCCGTTCCCGCAGACCACCACGTCCGCCTTCTCTGCAAGGGGGACCAGGATCTCCAGGTGCTCCTCGCCGATCCGCTTCCCTTCCAGCCGGGTGGAGATGAGGTCCGGGATCGGTTCAAACACCGGTGACGCGATCCGGACCAGGTCTGCGCCGGCCCGGAGCGCCCCCAGGCCCGCCAGGTAGGGTGCCCCCTGGTAGGGACCTCCGCCTATCACCAGGACCTCGCCCGCCTGCCCCTTGTGGGCGGCCGGGGGACGCCGGGGGACAAGGGTGAGATCCCCTGGCCCAGTGAAGACCTCGGCCTCCAGCGGGATCCCGATGTCGGCCACCTCCTCCCCGGCCCCCTTGGGCCGGTGGAAGGCCAGGATCCGGGCAGGGATGATCCCGGGCGTCGGGACATCCACTGAGATCGTGTGGGCGCCGGCCTCGTTTGCCAGGGCAACCGCCGTGGCCAGCGGTTCCCGGGGCACGCCTACGACTCCGGTACCAAGCATGGCGTCCACGATCACGTCCGCCTGCGAGAAGAGGTGCCGGAGCTTCCCAAGATCGTCCGCGCACTGGAGGGGGTGCAGCGTGGCGGCGCTGTGGGTGAGGAGCGCCCGCTGGGCTTCAGTCTCCCCCGTGGCAGGCCCGTCGGCCAGCCAGATGACGTCGGTCTCCACGCACCCCTGCAGGTACCGGGCCGCCGCCATCCCGTCCCCGCCGTTGTTACCCCGGCCGCAGAGGACGAGTACCCGGGAGGGCCGGTACTCGAGCACGGTCCGGGCCAGGGCTGCGCCCGCGCTCTCCATCATCTGGAGGGCGGAGAGACCCAGCGCGATCGAGTTCCCCTCCACTGCGCGCATCCGGTCCGCGCGGATCACGCCCTTCTCTGCGAATTCCCGCAGCTCCGCCAGGTCCATCACAGCTACCCTTCATCTGGAATGAGATATATTCTATCATCATGGGTTTTCCGGAGGAGGTGGCCGGCGCGGCAGACACACTCTCTCTCGCCGATGAGGTGACCATCGTCTCCCACATCGACGCAGACGGGATCGCCGCCGAGGCGATCCTGGGCCAGGCCCTAGACAGGGCCGGCGTCCGGAACCGCAGCATCTTCGTCCGGCAGCTGGAGCCCCTTGCCATGCGGCACGTGCCGAGAGAGGACGGGTCCCTGAAGGTGTTCCTGGACCTGGGCGCCGGCCAGCAGAACCTTCTCGTGGATCACGGACTGGAACCGGGGGAAGTCCTGATCCTGGATCACCACGTAAGCCAGCCGGCGGGGAGGGACTACCGTCAGGTGAACGGTCTCCCCCATGGCCACACCCGTCTTTCGGCGGCGGGGGTGTCGTACCTTGTCTCCCGGCACCTTGACCCTTCCTGCGTGGACCTCTCGCCCCTGGCTGTCGTGGGGAATGTCGGGGATATGATGGCCCGGACCGACCTGCAGCTGGTGGGGCCTGCCCGCGGGATCGTGGAGGAGGGGAAGCAGGCAGGCTACATCGACATGGCCCGGGATCTGAACTGCTACGGGATCTCCACCCGGCCGGCCCACGTCTGCCTTGCCTTCGGTGACGATCCCTTCATCCCGGGTATATCGGGGAACCCGACGATGGCCCTCTCCTTCCTCCAGCACCTGGGGGTGACCCTCCAGGATCCATCCGGGGCCTGGCTGGTCTGGGAGGAGATCCCTTTCGAAGGAAAACGGCGGATCGTCTCTGCCCTGGCCCAGCAGCTGGTCCTCCACGGAAAGGACGCCTCCCGCCTCATCGGCGAGGTGTACCTCTTCCCCCACGAGGCTGCCCGGAGCCCGCTGCGCAATGCCCCGGAGTTCGCCACGGTGCTGAACGCCTGCGGCCGGTGGGCGAAGCCCCTGGTGGGTTCCCGGATCTGCAGGGGCGACCGGGGCGGGGCCTACCGGGAGGCGGAGCACATGCTCACCCACCACCGGGGGATCATCCGGGAGCTCCTGCAGTTCATCCTGGACCGGGGGGTGACCGAGCTCTCCCACCTCCAGTATATCCATGTCGGGGACCGGTTCCCGGACACGATTATCGGGATCGGGGCAGGCATGGCCCTTTCGAAACTGAACCCGGGGAAGCCCATCCTGATCCTGGGCCAGATGTCCGACGATCCCCTCGTCTCCAAGGCGTCCCTGCGCACGACCGACGAGATGGTCCGCCGGGGGGTGGACCTGCAGCAGGTGGTGGTCACCGCCTCGGAGCGGAACGGGGGATCGGGAGGCGGCCACCGGATCGCAGCAGGGGCGTTCATCCCGAAGGGAGCGGAAGAGAGGTTTGTCCACTGTGCCAACCGAATCCTCGCACAACAGTTTGCTGACCCGGGCCAGGACCATTGCTGACTTCCAGTTCGGCCGTGGAACGGGTGCCGCCCTTTTCCCTGAGGGCTGCGAGTTCACCCTCTCCCGGACAGGAAGGCTTCGCCAGGTTCTTTTCAGGGGAGAGCGCCTGGTCACCCTCCGGGCACAGGACGGAAGGTTCACCCTCTCCATCCAGGGAGCCCGACGGCTGCAGGCCGCTCTCCCGGCACCTGCATCCCGGGTGACCATCGCCGGCGACGTGGCATCCTTTGCCGCCGTTGGGAAGAACGTCTTTGCGAAGCACGTGGTGGCCGCGGACCCCGGCATCCACGCAGGGGACGAGGTTCTCGTGGTGGATGCCGGCGACCGGCTGCTGGCCACCGGGACGGCTCTCCTCTCGGGGACAGAGATGCTGGCATTTAATTATGGGGGAGCGGTAAGTGTACGGCAGGGAGTGAGCGCGCGTGTTTCCGGGGAAGGTCAATCCCAAGAAGATGAAGCAGATGATGAAGCAGCTGGGCATGGAGATGCAGCCGATCGATGACGTTCGCCGCATCGAGATCACGACCGGCACCGGCACATGGGTGTTTGAACAGGCCGATGTCGTGGCCATGACCATGCAGGGGGTCACCACCTACCAGATCACGGGAGAGCCCCGTTTCGAGGAGGCGGCGCCGGCGGTCCCTGACGGGGATGTGCAGCTTGTGATGGAGCAGACAAAGGCTTCCGAGGAAAAGGTGCGCAAAACCCTGGCCGAGACGAAGGGGGACATCGCGGAAGCAATCCTGCGCCTCTCCCGTACATGAGCGGGGATGAGGAACGGGTCCTCCCTTTACGGGAAGGCGACCGGGTACTTCTCGTCGGAAAAGGGGACCGGGAGTACTACGTGGCTGCCGGTCCCCGGACCCTCTCCACCGATCTCGGCATGGTGGACCTGTCGGTGCTGGTAGGGGCAGAGCCCGGCTCGGTGATCCGGACCCATAAAGGGGAGGAGTTCACCCTCCGGATTCCCCGGGCCCCCGACTTCTTCACCCACGCATCCCGGAGCGGGGCTCCCATGCTCCCGAAGGACGTGGGCATGGTGATCGCGTACACCGGCATGAACCGCCGGGACCGCGTGCTGGATGCCGGGACAGGAAGCGGCGTTGCGGCCATCTACTTCGGCGGCGTGGCCGGCCAGGTCCGCACGTACGAGATCAGGGAGGAGTTCGCGGAGAAGGCCAGGAAGAACATCGCAGCCGCGAACCTGGGCAATGTGACAGTGCTCGCAGGCGACGTGCTCACGGCAGAGGGCGAGTACGAGGTCGTGCACCTCGACATGCAGACCGGCCCCGATCATGTGGCGCTCGCCCACCGGCTGCTGGTCCCCGGCGGCTTCCTCGCCTGTTATACCCCCTTCCTGGAGCAGGTCTTTTCCATCCACGATGCCGCTCTCTCCCTCTTTTCCCAGGTCCGGGTCATGGAATGCATCGAGCGGGAGCTGACCCGCACACCGCGGGGGACCCGTCCCTCCACCCGGGTCTGCCACTCGGGGTACCTCACGTTCGCACGGAAGTAGTGCGCTCAGACCGGCCCGGGAATATCAAGCGACCGTTTTTTCTGATCTCAGCGGGAGGGGGCGCAGCCCCCTCCCGATCCCACCCCACAACGAGAGGATAGCCTGCCACGCCGGGTGTACACCGACCTTCTGTAATCCGGATCAACCACGGGGGGACGCCCACGCGGAGGGGGGGCGGAACCCCCCCCAGGAGCGTCTCACCAGAACGCGGAGTAATCGGGTGCTCCAAGGGGAGAGATCAGTGGACGAACACCGAAGGTGCCACGGTGGTGAGGCCGTAACCTCCTTCATGATATGCCGCCGCATCCTCAGAGGCGCTCCAGCGCCTCCTTACCCGTCATCGTCACCGCAACCCCCAGTGCCCGGGCAGGTCCGTTGGCCTCCTTCACGATCCCTGCCAGCAGGTCGGCGATGGTGGAGACCCTGTCTCCCTCCGACGGCCTCACCCGGGCCGCGGGGTACCCGAACTTCTCCAGGGCCGCCACGTCAAAGGCACCGCACCCCACCATCCCCCGGTCTGTGATCACTGCCACCAGGTTCACGGGCCCGAGGGGGACCACGAATCCCTCCGCCACCTTCCCCTTCAGCCTGACGTTCTCCTGCAGGATGCCCATAGCGATCAGTGAAATGATGGCCCCTCCGGGTATTTCAAGAAGCGCCCCGTGATCCCTCCGATGTCCCGCGGTGAGAAGCAGAGCCTGGAAAGGCATATCTCTATCAGGAACGGGGGCAGATGTACAGGTGGAACAGCGGGCAGGAAACTGGATGAGGCGCGTGGCGGGTTGCAGGCCAGAACGTCACCCCCGCCTCCCCCGCGGGGGTGGGTGAGGGTGCAGCACATCATCTCCATCCGGGACTTCACCCGGCAGGATCTTGACAGCTTTTTGGACAGGGCGGAACTCATCGAACGGGGCGGCTTTGATCCCTGCATGCTGGAGGGGAAGATCCTTGCCCTCCTCTTCTTTGAACCCAGCACCCGGACCCGGATGTCCTTTGCCTCGGCGATGGCGCGTCTGGGGGGCACCTCCATCTCGGTTGACAGCGTCGAGGCTTCCTCCATCGCGAAGGGGGAGACCCTGGCAGACACGATCCGGGTGGTGAGCGGCTACGCCGATGCCATCGTGCTCCGGCATCCCAAGGAGGGCGCGGCGCGCCTGGCCTCGGAGTTTGCCACGGTGCCCGTGATCAATGCCGGCGACGGTGCCGGCCAGCACCCCTCCCAGACGATCCTGGACCTGTACACGATCCGCCGGTCCATGCCCCTGGAAGGCCTGGAGATCGGCCTCCTCGGGGACCTGCGCTACGGCCGGACCGCCCATTCCCTGGCCCAGGCCCTCTCCCTTTACGAAGTGACCCTCCACACCATCGCACCGCCGGGGCTGGACCTCCCCCTCTCGGTACTCCACGAGCTCCGGCGCCACGGGATAGAGGTGGTGAAGCACGGTGACGTGGGCAAGGTGATCCGGGACCTGGACGTCCTCTACGTAACCCGGATCCAGCGGGAGCGGTTCCCGGACTCGGCGTCCTACTACGACGTGGCCTCCAGTTACCGCATCACCACGGACCTCTTGGAGGGGGCCCGGGAACACCTGATCGTGCTCCACCCCCTGCCCCGGGTGGACGAGATCGACCCCGCGGTGGACCGCACACCCTTTGCCCGCTACTTCGAGCAGTCCCGGAACGGCGTTCCCGTCCGGATGGCGCTCCTGCAGGAGGTGATGGGGTGAAGAAAGCCGAGGGCAGGCACGCCCTGATCGTGGGCCGGATCCGGGAAGGGACCGTGATCGACCACATCACCGCGGGCGAGGCGTTAAACGTGCTGAAGATCCTGGGGATCACGGGCACGACCGACGAGAGCCTCTCCATCGCCACGAACGTCTCCAGCGGGAAGGTGGGCAGGAAGGATATCGTGAAGGTGGAGGGGAGGGAACTCCGGAAGGAGGAGGTGGACCGGATCGCGCTGATCGCTCCCCGTGCCACCATCAACATCATCCGGGACTACGAGGTGGTGGAGAAGAAGGGGGTGGAGATACCCCGGTCCCTGGTGGGGGTTGTCCGGTGCCCGAACCCGGGCTGCATCTCCAACACGAGCGAGCCCATCGAGAGCCGGTTCGAGGTGGTGGAGCGGGGGCTCCACTGCCTGTACTGCGACTGGCTCATCACGAAGGACATCGCCGGGCACATCATCTGAGGGTGGCCCGGTTATCTTTTATTTCCGTGGTTACCGGTCAATGGTGTGCGTTCTCTCAACCCGTCTCAGGATTTTCGGAAACCTCCCACGAAAACTATCCTCATGGGGGTAGGACCGGGAGGGGGCTCTGCCCCTTCCCGTCCGCCCTCCCCCGAAGAGGATAGGGGCTTCATGCGGGGGACTGAAGCGCGGCTGGCGGATCCAGAAAACAGCTCCGCGTCGAATGTGGTGGGGAGCAGCGGAGAACCTGGGGGTTCCACCCGCCGCCTCATCCACGCCGTTTCTTCCCCTTTCCCCGCCCCTTCTCCTTTACCACGTGACCGTCCGGGTCGATCTCGCCGGCAAGAATACGGGTGCTGGAGATCCACCGTCCGTCCTCGGCAAAGACGCAGGCGATCTGGTGGATGTCCACCTTCCTCCTCCCCCGCTCCTGCCGGAGCCGGTTGATCTCCTGGGCCACGGCCGCCGTCTCCTCGGAGACCACCAGGGCATCGAAGTCGTCCTCGATGGCAGTCCCGTGCCGGTCCCCGAGGGGCAGGATCTCCCACCGGCCCACGCCCCCCAGGGATCCGATGAAATCGGCCAGCATGCGCCTGCGGTCGGTAAAAGGCCTGACCGGGTGGCGTTTGCGGCCCGCGAACTCGTCCGTGGTGAGCCCGATGACCACCTGGCCGTTCCTTCCGGCAAGGGCAAAGGCCCGCTCCAGCAGCCTGCGGTGGCCCGCATGGAAGGGCGAGAAGGTCCCGCCCACCATAACTTTCATTCCCACAGATGATGCACGTTTTATGGTATTATGACTGGCGGTGCAGGCGGGGCGCTCTTTGTGGCAGGGAACGCCACGGTTATCGGGGACGTGACCCTCTCCGACGGGGTTTCGGTCTGGTTCGGGGCGGTGATCCGGGGCGACAAGGACCGGATCTCCATCGGCCGGTCCTCCAACATCCAGGACAACGCGGTGGTTCACACCAGCCACGGCTTCCCGGTCACCATCGGTGCCCAGGTCTCGGTGGGCCACGGGGCGATCCTGCACGGCTGCACCATAGGTGACCGGGTCCTCGTCGGGATGGGAGCCATCGTGATGAACGGCGCCGAGGTGGGCGCGGGATCCCTCATCGCGGCCGGGGCGGTGGTGACCGAGGGAACAAGGATCCCCCCGGGCTCCATCGTAATGGGGGTGCCGGGGAAGGTGGTCCGGCCGGTAAGCCCCGAGCAGGCCGCCCATATCGTCAGGAACGCCGAATCCTATGCCGAGCTGGCCCGGAGCTACCGTGACACGTGAGGTGGCGGTCATCGGCGCGGGGGTGGCGGGGATCCAGGCGGCCCTCGAGATCGCGGACCACGGGATCCCGGTCCACCTGATCGAGCGGGAGCCCACCATCGGTGGCCACATGGCGATGCTGGACAAGACGTTCCCGACGAACGACTGCTCCCTCTGCATCCTCTCCCCCAAGATGGCGGAGGTGGGGAGGCACCCCCTGATCCGGCTCCACACCTGCACCGAGGTGACAGGAGTCAAGGGGAACCCGGGGAACTACCGCCTGACCCTGAAACAGAAGCCCCGGTTCATTGACGCGGAGAAATGCAATGGCTGTGGGGAGTGTGAGCTGATCTGCCCCGTGGAGGTGTACCATGCCCACGATGCCGGTGTCGGTGTCCGGAAGGCCATCTACAAGCCCCATCCCCAGGCCATCCCGGATCTCGTGGTAAAGGACGCGGACCACTGCATCGAGTGCGGGCTCTGCTACGACGTCTGCGACCTGGATGCCATCAGGAAGGAGGAGAAGGAGGAGACCCGGGAGATCCGGGTGGCGTCGGTGGTCATTGCCACCGGCTACGGCACATTTGATGCCCGAAAGAAGCCTGCTCTCGGGTACCTGACGGTCCCGGACGTCATCACGTCTCTGGAATTCGAGCGGATGATCAATGCCGCGGGCCCCACCGGCGGCAAGATCCGGCGCCTCTCCACCGGCGAGGTACCCCGGTCCGTGGTCTTCATCCAGTGCGTGGGGTCCCGGGACCTGACCGTGGACCGGCCCTGGTGCTCCTGCGTCTGCTGCATGTCGGCCATCAAGAATGCGATCCTTCTCAAGGAGAAGTACCCGGAGATGGAGGTCACCATCTGCTACCAGGACATCCGGGCCTACGGCAAGGGCTACGAGGAGTACTACGTCCGGGCCGAGCAGATGGGGGTCCGGTTCCTGCGGGGGCTCCCCGGCGAGGTCTGGGCCGACAGGGAGGGCCCTGCCATGCAGGTGGAGAACACCGAGACCCGGGAGGTCCTGATCTTAACACCGGACCTGGTGGTCCTCTCCATCGGCCTGGAACCCGCTCCCGGGAGCGATGAGATCGCGGAGCGGTTCGGTATCCGGCAGGAGGAGTCCGGGTTCTTGAAGCCCCTGGACGACAAGCTGGGACCGGTCCTCACGGAACGGCCGGGAATCTACCTGGCCGGGACCGCGACGGCGCCCCGGGACATCCCGGACTGCGTGGCCCAGGGCGAAGCGGCGGCGATGCGGGCCTTCACGGACGCGATCCGGGAGGAGTGATTCCCATGGAGAACGAGACGATCCGGTGGGAGGATGCCACCGCAGAGGTGTCCCTCCTGGACCAGACCGATCTCCCCGCCAGGGTGCGGCGAATCCGGTGCCGTACCGTGAAACGGCTGGCCGAGGCGATCCGCAGGCTGGAGATACGGGGAGCACCGGCGCTGGGTGTGGCCGGGGCCTATGGTGTGGCGCTGGCCGCCGCCCGCTCCCCGGAACGGGACCTGGCCCGGTTCCTCGATGACGTCACGGAATCGGCGGAGATCCTCCGCTCTACCCGGCCTACCGCGGTGAACCTCTCCTGGGGGGTCGACCGGGTCCTCGCGAAGGTTCGCGCGGCGGGGAGCACCGGAAAAGCCCGGAAGGCAGCCCTGGAGGAGGCAAAGGCCGTGGCTGCGGAGGATGCCTTCACCTGCCGCCGGATCGGGGACCTCGGGGCAACGCTCCTTCCCCAACGGTGCACGGTCCTCACCCACTGCAATGCCGGTTCTCTGGCAACGAGTGACTGGGGGACGGCCCTTGGCGTGATCCGGAGCGCCGTTGCCAGGGGGAAGGCAGTACGGGTCATCGCCTGCGAGACCCGCCCCCTGCTGCAGGGGTCACGGCTCACCGCCTGGGAGCTGGCCCGTGACGGTATCCCGGTCACGGTCATCGTGGACAGTGCCGCCGCGTCCCTCATGCAGGCCGGGGAGGTGGACTGCGTGATCGTCGGGGCAGACCGTATCACCCGGGATGCCGTCTTCAACAAGGTGGGGACCTACATGCACGC
>JAJRDC010000294.1 GCA_028678635.1 Methanomicrobiales archaeon | reverse complement strand
ACGTGACATCCCCGAGGATCATCAGGAAGGCGTTCTCCTGGGTATCCAGGACGTTCCCGCAGCTCATCAGGGTGGTGATCACGTCCTTCACGGCGATGGAGGATCCGGTGGTCGTGTACACCCCGCTGAACTGGTTGCAGCCGCCGAAGCCTGATACCGTCCCGTCCTGCTCAAAGATGGCGTAGATCGTGCCTGAAGGGTTCTGGACCACGGAACTGCCTTCCTTCACCACGGTCATTGCGGTCAGGTCCCAGGATCCGACCGGTGAGGGGGCCGGCGCCATGGTGGTGGTCGGCGGCAATTGCTTGCCGTATACGAGGACGTTCTTCCCGGTCGCAGCATCCTGGATCGTGAGCTGGTCGCCGGAGACCATCCAGGTGGACTGGCCAACGAGGATCCGGGTATAGGCCTGGGCTTGGTCCATGACCGATGGTTCGCAGGCCATCATCGTGGAGGCCATTGTGGGACTGACCTGGATCTGGGAACCGGAGAGCGAGTAGGAACCGGAGTACTGGTTGCACCCGTCACTCCCGGACAGTAACCCGGCCTGGGTGAAGGTGGCCGTGATCGTGGTTCCGGGAACGAGGGCAACCGGTGTTCCGGCGCTGGTCATGGATCGGAGCACCCATGCCCCGACAATGGGCGATCCGGGCGGGACGGTCTGTGTCGTGGAGACCGGAGCCGGCGTCGAGGGCTGGGTTGTGCAGCCGCTCACGAGGAGCGCCAGGACTACCATGCCCAGTGCGAAGACAACAATGCGCTTCATACCCCGGTAACTCGCCACCTTTCCTTAAGTAGGTTGTGGTTCTTTCCATCTTTCCATGGGAGTCGGGGAATCCCGGGAGAGGGTGCCGCTCCCGCCACGCCGGCAGGATTATACCTGCAGGCAGAAGGGGTCTGGATCGCTGTCCACGGCAGCTGGGGGAGCATTCCTGCATCCGTCACCCCGCACCATGAAGCGTGGAAGAGGTCAGGATTTCCCCGCGGGAAAGCCTTTATCCAATCCCGGCCAATATCCTTTTTACCATCAATGAAGCGTATCATCCCGTTTGCCTTCAACCGTTTCTATGCGATCCTCTTCCTGGCAGCCCTGGTGCCGGCATCCCTGGGCTACATGTACCATGAAGGCAGTGCAACCACCGTCACCGAACTTGAATTCAACGGCGCACCGGGGAAGATCGTCTTCATCGCGGATCCCCACCTGAGGGACTCCAACATCGATGAGACTGAGCAGATCATCCGCCAGATCAACGCCCTCCATCCTTCGGTAGTCCTGATTGGCGGGGACTTCACGTACCGGGGGGAAGAGGATCTCCCTCTCAACCGGGTATGGACGGAGATTGATGCGCCGGTCTACGCCATCCTCGGGAACCATGACTACATGACCGGCCTGGGCGGGCCCAGCATTGCGAAGAAGATGCTCCTCGTACCGCAGGCAGACCTGCGCCCGGAGAGCTACGACGTGGGCAACCTGGACAACGGGGATGTGGACACCGTCTTTGCCGGCCGGGTGGTCCAGGCGCTGGAGGAAAACGGGGTCACGGTCCTCCGGAACCAGGCTGTGACCATGGAGATCGGGGGGAAACCGGTGGTGATTGTGGGCCTTGATGATTGCTGGGCAGGGAGGGCACAGCCCCCGGAGCTCCCGGCGGGGGATGCTTTCACCCTCTACCTGATCCATGAACCCGACTGCAGGGCGGCCTGGGATGCCGACCTGATCCTGGCCGGGCACACCCACGGGGGACAGTTCATGACCGGGAACTTGCAGGCCCTGGATGCGGCCGGCATCGTCGAGCTCTCGGGACTGAAGATGAGGAACGGGGTCCCCACCTACATCACCCAGGGAACCGGGACCTCCAATTTCGATCCCCAGCTCCGGCTCTTCACGAGCCCGGAGATCGTGGTGATCACCCAGGCCGCCTGATCCACCTTCAGGGACCCTTTTTTTCCTTCTGTTCGTGGGATCAGGCGATCCCCGTGGACCCTCGTCAGTCCCACGGGATGCTCACGTTCATCCCCGGCGGGATAGTGGCTTCGCGGCTGATCCTCTCCAGGGGATGGTCAGGATCGCTGTCACGGGTGAGCCGGTCGGCCCGGGCATCGTACCGGAGTACCTCCCGGACCATGGCCGTGGTGTGGGAATCGTTGGTGAAATGGTGGGTGATCTCCTCGCCGACCAGCAGGTATCGGTCTTCCCCTGTCGCTTCCCACTGCCCCTGGAGATAGACCTCGGAGGCGGGGGGGATGCCTGCCGCCGGGACCACGGTGGCATCGCATCTCCCCGAGTCCTTGAAGAGGTACAGATCCTGGCTTCCATCCGGGTAGGGGGGACGGGAGAGCCAGGATCCAACAATGGGAGGGGGTCCGGCAGGCATTACCGTGGAACTTTCATCCCGCGGACCTGATGCCTGGATACAGCCGCAGGCAAGAAGGCATGCCAGGAGGATGATGCCGGTGAGGGCCGGGCGGGGAGTGGAAGATATCATGCGGAAGAGGTGCACCCCCATCGGTATAGACCTATCGCCGTTGTCCCCAAGTTCAGCCGTTCCGGTGTGGCCCCGCCTGCAGACAGGGAAAAGGAGGATTACCGGAAGGGCAGTATCCCACCCTTACCACGTGACAAACCGCCGGAACAGCCGCTCGGGGGATTCCCGCTTCAGGTACTCGTTGGCATGGAAGGCGATGAAGCCGCATCCCAGGATATTGAAGATACTGTCCATGAGGCTGTCATAAAAATTGACCCAGTAGGTGGAGAGCAGGTTCTGGTCAATGGTATACTCGGCGATCTCCCAGCCGGACCCGAAGATGAGCGGGACAATGACCACAAGGGCGAGGATCGTCCACCTCCCAGGGCGGACCACGGAATAGTAGGCCAGGAAGAGGAGGAAGAGGAGGGTGAGTAACGCGATGGTCATGGAGGCCACCAGGTGGGCGAGCTTGTCGTAGACCGGGTAGTAATTGAAATACCACCAGAAGATCCCTCCCCCGATGTGCATGACCAGGGTGAGTCCAATCAGGAACTTGGCAGGCCACGGGAAGATCCAGCCCTGTGCCCATTCAAAGATGGCCGGAAGGGCCGCAAGGATGGCCGCACAGAAGCCCCAGAATGCCCGGAAGAAATCGCCGATCAGGACGCCTGAGACCGAGAAGGCGAAGAGGGCAACGATGGTCAGGTAGTAGCAGAGGTTGCCGTACCGCCATGCCATCAGGTCATCGATGGCATATCTCTCGAGCGTCCCGCCCATGATCACTCCTCCAGGGATCTGCCTGTTCCTGATGAGGTACCCCCGGTTCCTGCGGCGTCAGCCCCGCATCCATGGAGGCGCGGCAGGGAAACCGGCACAGATGGCCCCTCACCCCATTTCCTGCGGCAGATCACACCCATCTGCCCAAGGAAAATTCCCATACTTTATGCTCAGCCTCGGCATAAAAAGGGTTCGTTTGCTCTGACTTCCCCGGCATGGCTCCCGCTGTTCACCCCGATGGGTCCAGAAGAAGCGGGGGAGGTGGCGGGTTCGGAGATCTGTGGTTCTGCGCAGTCCCCTGAGACTCACCGCAATGCAGACAGGATGCCCTGGGGGGTACTTCCAGAGGCCGGAGAAGGAAAAAGAGGAGATCAGGGTGTCTTGGAGGTTCCGAACGCCTTCTTCTTGATACTCCTGACCTTGAAGCCGGTGTAGATGCTCACCAGGCCGGTGATGATGAAATAGATCCCTAGGAGAATCGTGAGACCCACCGCTGCCGCGACCGGGCCATAGAACATGAGGATGGCGAAGATCACCCCGAGAAGGCCCAGGAAGAAGAGCAGCCACCGGTGGGGCAGGTCCTTTTCGATAATGGAAAAGACGATCATGAGGCCACCGATCAGGAGGAGCAGGAAGCCGATGAGGACGACCAGCGAGACCCCGAAGGCAGCAGGATACGCGAGACCCGCGGCACCGATGAGGACCCCGATGATACCCAGGACGATGGGCGCTGCCTTCTCCCCCGATGGTGCCATGAACCCGGTGACGATACCGTAGATCCCGAAGAGGAGCAGGAGGACAGCGGCCAGGAGCACCATGAAGACCGTGGAAATGCCCGGATAGAAGAGGACCAGTCCCCCGAAGATGATGGCAACGATCCCGAAGAGGACGAAATAACCCCACCTGACCTGGCGAAGCCGTTCATCCACCACCGTGATAGTTGTCTTACTTTCTACAACCACAACATCAGCCATACATTCACCAGATGTGGGTTCTCCGTTTTTCTATATATAGCCTTCGGAAGAAAACGCAATATGTGGC
>JAJRDC010000080.1 GCA_028678635.1 Methanomicrobiales archaeon | reverse complement strand
TGCCATCCAGCCCGTAGCTGAATGCATCCCTGAGTGAGGCTTCGATCTCCATCGGATATCCTTACCTAACAAGCAGCAGAAGCGGCAAAATAGTTACCGGAACGGTGCGATAATCCCCGGTTCCTCCCGGCACGCGCCTGCAGTACAGAAAAAATGGAGGGAGGGGGTTCAGGCCGCGGGGGCCGGGCCGGCGCTGTCGTAGAGCTGAGACTGGTACCTGGCCACGAGGATGGCGAGGACGGGTGCAACGATGATCAGGAGAACAATCCCGAGATATGGGATCAGACTCAGGATAAAGCAAATGACGAATACAACGAACCAGAGCGCGATCAGGGCGAAAATGTAGGAACCCCAGCCAATCCTCCGGATCGTGGCAAGGATTGCACTGAGGCTGAAGCCTTCCCCCATGCTCCCTGTACGGGCGAACCGTATGACGCCGATGATAGCAAAGAGGTTCATAATGAATGCCACGACGATAGCCAGAAGGAGACCAATGACAGCCGCCCCGGCAGCCATCAGTATTGCCTGCATGGATCCGCTCATGATAGCCGGTATGAAGGGCAGGAGGAAGACAAGGAACACAATCACGGCGGGAAGCATCCAGAGGAACCCGATCACGAGATATTTGAATCCGTCGATCCAGAGTTTGAGGAAGCCTTTCAATTCGGGGGCTGGTTTCTTCCCACGCATGACGTCAACCTGGTATCCGAAGATGATGGGAATGAGCGGAAAGATGATGATGCAGACAAGGAACAGGATCCACTTCATCCACTTCCCCCAGACAGCCTCCTTTGCATATTCAAACGATTCAGAGAGAGCATCACTGATATCCATGGTTTTCACCGTACGGGTGTCTTTCTTTTATTATATATATAACTAATCCTTGAAATCATCATTACGGATTGCTTTTTTCAAACAAACCACGAATTCATGATTTGCGGATTTATTTTTCTCTCGGAAATTTTGCGAATTCCGGGTGATGACATGGAGAAATCCCTGCCTGCAATTTCTGTTTTCATGAGAACATTCTTTGATGCGTGCGGATCAGAGGGAAAGATATGACAGGGAAGAGAGCGATTCTTCGGTGGTTACTCGGGGCAGTCCTCCTCCTCTCCCTCCTGATCGCGGGGTGTTCCAGTAATCCTGAGGTCTTCACCGTACACACGGGCGAGATGTTCACCCTCGGGATTGGCCAGACCGCCCGGATAGCGGGGGAGAACATGACGATTACATTCGAGGAAGTCACTGCCGACAGCAGGTGCCCTCAGGGGGTTGTCTGCATCTGGGCAGGCGAAACCAGGAGCCGGATCACCCTGCAGCACGGGGGAATTCCCCATACGGTCGTGCTGGTCCAGCCGGGATACTCGGAGCACGCCACCGAAACCTTCGGTGAGTACACGATCACCCACAGCCTCCAGCCCTACCCGGCAGAGGGCAAGGAGATCACCCCGGATCAGTACCGGCTGACCCTGATGGTGACCGGGTAGCCACAGATACCGGTTCCTTCTCAGGGAACCGTGACAAGAAGAAAATCCGTGCCGCACGACCCGTCACAGTTAGAGAGAACGAGAGACCTGCCCGGCAGCTACCCCGCTCCGTACCCCGCTCCGGGATGGTTCCATCTTCAGTGCCGGAAGTGACGGGTGCCGGTGAATATCATGGCCACGTCCAGGCGGTTCGCCGCCGCGATCACCTCTGCATCCCGGATCGATCCGCCGGGCTGGACGAGAGCGGTCGCCCCCGCCGCTGCTGCCTCCTCCAGGGCGTCAGGGAATGGCAGGAACCCGTCCGATGCCACGGCGGATCCCTTCAGAGGGCGCCGGGCCTTCTGGACTGCAATCTTTGCCGCATCCACCCGGCTCGTCTGCCCTGCCCCGATCCCCAGGGTCCGTGTCCGGTCCGCATAAACGATGGCATTGGATCGTGCATGGGTGCAGACCTTCCATGCGAGGCGCAGCGCCTCCAGCTCGCCGGCGGTGGGATCCCGCTCGGTGACCACCTTCCAGTGCTCCCTGTGCGCCGGGGTCTGCTGGACCAGTGCCCCGCCGTCGATGGTCCGGATCTCCCAGGACGGGGCAGGTGCCGGGAGGGTGAGGACCCGCATATTCTCCTTCCGCTTCATCTCCGCGAGAGCCGGCGGGGTGTACGACGGGGCGATGACCACCTCGATGAAGGTGCTGCAGATCTCCTTTGCCGTCGCTTCGTCCATTTCCCGGTTCAGGGCCACGATCCCCCCGTAGGCCGAGACCGGGTCAGCCTCCCTGGCATCGACGTAAGTACGGTGCAGGTCATCCCCCACCGCCACCCCACAGGGGTTGTTGTGCTTCACGCAGACGGCGGCGGTCTCGTCGAACTCCCTGAGCAAGGCAACGGCTGCCGAGAGATCCAGGTAGTTGTTGTACGACATCTCCTTTCCCTGCAGGGGGGTAAGGCCCGCGATGCCCGCATCGCCGTACACCGACGCCCGCTGGTGGGGATTTTCCCCGTATCTGAGGGGGCGGCCGTTCCGGAACTGCACGGTATACACGTCAGGGAACCGGGATCCCAGAGCATGCAGGTGGTTGCTGATGGCGGCATCGTAGGCGGCGGTGGCGGCAAAGGCCTTCTTTGCGAGACGGAGGCGCTCCTCCGGGGAGAACCCACCGGACTCCGCGGCCCGGATCACGGCGGGGTAGTCCTCCGGGTCCACGACCACTGCCACGTCCCTGAAGTTCTTGGCCGCCGCCCGGATCATGGCAGGCCCTCCGATGTCAATGAACTCCACGAGATGTTCCAGGTCCAGCCCCTGGGCAGCCATCTGTCCGAAGGGATACAGGTTCACCACCAGGAGGTCGATCCCCCGGATCCCGTGGGCTTCCATCACGGCATCATCGGTACCCCTTCGACCCAGGAGGCCGCCGTGGATCTTCGGGTGGAGGGTCTTCACCCGGCCGTCCATCATCTCCGGCGCGCCGGTATAGGCTGCCACCTCGGTGAACGGGATCCCGGCTGCCGCAAGGACCTTCCCGGTGCCTCCCGAAGAGAGAATCTGTACACCGTGCCGGGCCAGCGCCCGGCCCAGTTCCGCGATGCCGCGTTTCTCCCAGACAGAGAGGAGTGCCCACTGCATACCCATCCCTTCACCCGGAGAATCATAATAGGTGAGGGTTCCGCGCTTTCCGGAGGGGGAGCACCCCTGGGAATCGGGGAGGAGCCGCAACGATAGCCATTCCCTGGGGGGAAGAGAGAAAAATAAAGAGAATTCATGCGTGAATTGGGGGAAGAATTGCAATTCTCAATGACCGGGGGAAAAGAGACCCGAATGGGGGTGATTTCCCAGGGGTAAAGCAATACTTATATATAGGATTCCACCTCCATTACTGTTGTACACTGACAGAGGGTTCCGTATGGCAGACCCGCAACCGGACCTGGAGACTGCATCACCCGCCGAAGCCCCACCGGCACCCGCTGGCGAGGCACCGGTGAAGGATTTCGCCATGGCGGATCTGCAGCGATCGTACGGCGAGCTCCGGGACCGGTACCTGCGCCTGGCCGCTGACTACGACAACTTCCGGAAACGGTCCACCCGTGAGAACGAGGCCGTGATCCGGGAACAGGTGGAGCGGTTCGCACGCGACATCCTGGAGGGGATGGATGACCTGGACCGGGCACTCCAGTCCGACGGCACCATGCTCCGGGAGGGGCTGGAGCAGATCCGGCAGGTATTCCTCATCTCCCTTGCCCGGCACGGCATCAGGCCGGTGGAGGCGAAGGGTCTTCCCTTCAATCCACGGGAGCATGAACCGATTGCTATCGTGGTGTCGGATAAGCCCGAGGGCACCGTGATCCAGGAAGTGAGCCGCGGGTATGCCAGAGAGGACCGGATCATCAGGTTTGCGAAAGTGATTGTCTCGAAAGGAAAAGAGAAGGGAGAAGAGCATCAATGATGGCACAGAAAGTCAGCGAGAAAGTTCTGGGCATCGACCTGGGGACCACCAACTCCTGCATGGCCCTCATGGAGGCAGGGAGGCCGACGGTGATTCCGAACGCGGAGGGCGGCAGGATCACGCCGTCCATCGTCGCATTCAGCAAGGAGGGGGAGAGAGTGGTGGGCTCGGTGGCCAAGCGTCAGGCCATCACCAACCCC
>JAJRDC010000207.1 GCA_028678635.1 Methanomicrobiales archaeon | reverse complement strand
TGTCGGACGAATGCGCCCAGGGGGCGGTAGAGAGCCGGATCGCCCGGGAAAGAGGCCATACGAGAAGCGATCTGCCCCCGGATTGGTTAAGCCTTCCCCCCTGCCGCCGCGGATGCAGTGTTCCCAGGTTGATCTGTGTTGGCGTTATCAGTTCGCTGAATACTACCGGGACGCTCCTGGGGGGCTTTCGCCCCCCGCCGCGTGGGCGTCCCCCGCGGTTGATCCGGATCAGAGTTACTCCGGATAGAGAACCGAATAACAGGTTATCCTCTCGTCGTGGGGAGGGACCGGGAGGGGGCTCTGCCCCCTCCCGTCAGGATATCCGGTAAAACATGAGCGGTAATGGAAGAAAAAAGAGAGGTTACCTGCCGATCTCCTGCTCCACCTGCTCAAGGGCGGCCACCCGCTTCTCCAGCGGCGGGTGGGTGGAGAAGAGCTCCATCAGGGTGTTCCCGGAGAGGGCCGGGATGATGAAGAAAGCGTTGGCCCCCTCTACCTGCCTCTTGGGCTCGGGGGGCAGGTAGTCCATACGGCCCGAGATCTTGTACAGGGCCGAGATCAGGTCCCTGGGGCGCCGGGTGATGAACGCCGAGCCCCGGTCTGCGGCGAACTCCCGGTACCGGGAGAGGGACCGGATCAGGAGCGTGGAGACGAGCCAGACGACGACGGCAACGATCCAGGCAAGGATCCAGGCGCTCCCGCTGTCCCGCCGGCTGCCGCCCAGGGAGAGGAAGATGGCGTTCTGCATGATGATGGAGGCGAGCATGGCCATGAAGGACCCGATGGTAAGGACCAGCATGTCCCGGTTCTTCACGTGGGACATCTCGTGGGCGAGCACGGCCTCCAGCTCCTGCGGTGTGAGGAGGCGGACAATGGAATCCGTCACTGCCACGACGGCATGAGACGGGCTCCTCCCCGTGGCAAAGGCGTTCGGCACAGGGGTCTGCATCACTGCCACCTTCGGCATGGGAAGCCCGGCTTCCTTTGCCAGTTTCTCCACCATCGCGTAGACCTCCGGGAACTCGTCACGGCTCACTTCCCGTGCGCCCGTGGACCAGAGCACCAGCCGGTCCGAGAAGAAATACTGGACAAAGGCCAGGAGGAATGCAAACCCGATGAGGCCGTAGATCCCGATCCCCAAGTACGACAGCACGGCGAGGAAGATCAGGTTCACGATGAGGAGGAGCAACATCGTGAACCAGACCCTCGTCGTGAGCCCCAGATCACGCTGCCATTGCATGGGATTCTATTTGGAGAATGCCCCTCTTAAAACATTCGAACGCGGGGCGGGATACCCGGACGTCCCAGGGGACCTTCCCCCGTCGGGGACAGGGGAGCTCCGTAGTTCTATATCCTCCCTCATCCATACGGTGTAAAGGGAGGGACCGCGTGACGCTGGATGAGGTGACCATTACCCGGGCTATCCTCGCCGAGCAGATGAAGGTGATGCTGGACCACCTGGAGCTGGACGTGGCGGTGGTGGGGGGAGGGCCTGCGGGGCTCACATGCGCCGCTCTCGCGGCAGGTGTCGGTCACCAGGTCGCCGTGATCGAGAAAAAGCTCTCCATCGGCGGGGGTATGTGGGGCGGGGGGATGATGTTCCCCCGGATCGTGGTGCAGGACAGCGCGGTCCGCCTCCTGGACCGGTTCGGGATCCGGCACCGGGAGCATGCGGAGGGGTACCACGTGGCTTCATCGGTGGAGGCGGTGGCCAAGCTGACGGCCGCGGCAGCGGATGCCGGTGCCGAGTTCTTCAACCTGACCACCGTCGAGGACGTGATGATCCGGGGCGACGCCAGGGTGAGCGGCCTTGTCATCAACTGGACGGCGGTGGAGATGAGCCGGCTCCACGTGGATCCTCTGACGATCGCCTGCCGCTGGGCGGTGGACGCCACGGGGCATGATGCCATTGTGGCGAAACTGCTGGAGAGTAAGGGGGGTCTTCTCCAGGTGAAGGGGGAGAAGTCCATGTGGGCGGACCGGGCCGAGCACGGTGTCGTCTCCCATACCCGTGAGGTCTTCCCGGGCCTCATCGTGGCCGGGATGGCGGCCAACGCCGTGGCCGGCGAGCACCGGATGGGTCCTATCTTCGGCGGGATGCTCCTCTCCGGCGAGCGGGCAGCACAGCTGATCGGATCGGCTGAAGGGAAGCGGAAACAGAAGCGCAGGAAGCCGTAGCCGGGCGGTGGCCGGGGGGAACGGGAATGGATCCGGATACAACCGAACCGGAAGAGTATGAACCGGAAGAGGACGATGACGAGGCACTGTCGGACGTGGCCTACGGCCTCTTCGAGGTGCTCCTGAACCGCGGGCTCCGGAGCCGGGGACCGTACCTCTTTGAGCTGGTGGAGAAGGGGGCGGAGTTCCGGGCGGACTTTGATACGATCTTCGAAGGATTCCGCACCGAGTACCCGCCCCTCGCCGATGCCCTCATCCAGAGATTCGGGTCGCCCGATGCCATCTATGCCCGCTTCCGGGGCGGAGAAGGGGTCGTTCCGTCCCGAACCACCCTGATGTACTGGATCCTCCAGGACGCTCCAGGCGCCGCACCGGGCCAGGCGGACGACGAGAAGGTGGGGAAATGGCTGATATTTCTCGAGGAGGACCAGGTGGACGAGGGATGGTGGAAGGTGCGGGATGACACCTGCGCCGGGCTCCTGGGCATCTCGTCCAAGGTCTCCACGGCCAAGCCCAATCCCGAGTCCCGGGACCGCCGGAAGGTCATCTACGTGTACACGAAGGACTGGGCCGACGAGGCCGACGTGATGCGAATCAGGGAACGGCTCCGGGAGCGGGGATTCACCGATCGGATCGGGTACAAGCGGAACATCGAGACCTACCGGGGCGAGTACAGCCAGAAGGGAAAGAAGGTCACCTTCTACAGCGCCTGACCCCCGATGAGAGCGATATTTTTCATATCCTCTTGATCAGAAGCGGGGATTCGCCTTTTGAAACCATTCGGTGAATGAGAATAGTGGTGATACTACTGGGACGCTCCAGGGGGGGACTTGCGGTCCCCCCCGCCGCGTGGGCGCCCCCTTTGGCGGTTTTCTTGTACTGGCTGGGTCAAGGTTCTGGTGGATAACCGACCACCTGACTATCCTCATCGGGGGAGGGACCGGGGGGGCTGGCCCCTTCCCGTCGAATATCCTAGAAAGGATGTGCAGCAGGGGGAATTGCATCAGAGCAGAAAAGATTGGTAAAAAGTCGGGTATGAAAAGAACTTCCTTAGTCCTTCCGCTCCTTGTTCTTGGGCCGGAGGTGCTTGTAGTTGCACTTGCGGCACTGGGTGGCGCGGATGGCATTGCGTGCATTGCACTTCATGCAGATCTTGACATTCAGCAGGCGTGCCTCCGCCTCGGGAAATCGTGCCATGGACTTCACCTCGTGGAATCAGTTCTTAAAAAA
>JAJRDC010000079.1 GCA_028678635.1 Methanomicrobiales archaeon | reverse complement strand
TTCCGCACACACTGGGCGGCGTGAAGATTGCGGTGCTCGGCAAGGGGGACATCACCACCCAGGCGAAGGACGCGAGAGTGGAGCTGATCATGGGCCCCCAGGAGATCGAGCGGCTGGGCGGGGCACCCCGCGAGGCACGCAAGATCGCCAACGAGTACCGCTTCTTCCTGGCCGAGACCACGGTGATGGCGCAGGTGGGGAAGCACCTGGGCCCGCGCCTGGGTCCCCGGGGCAGGATGCCCATGCCCATCACGTCGGGAACCGACATCCGGCCCATCGTCGAGCGTCTCCGCTCCTCGGTGAAGATCCGGACCAAGGACCGGAAGACCTTCCACACGAAGGTGGGGTCAACCGAGATGGACCCGGCGCTCATTGCCGAGAACGTGGACGCGGTGCTGAAGAGGGTGGAGTCGAAGCTGGAGCAGGGAGCGTTAAACATCCGGTCCGTGTACGTGAAAACCACGATGGGACCTGCCGTGAGGCTGATGTGAGATGGCGCTCTACACGCACCACCTTCCCCAGTGGAAGCGGGACGAGGTGGAGGAGATCAAGCGCCGGGCCGGGGAGTACACGCTCCTCTCGCTGGTGGACGTCCGGGGTATCCCCGCGGCCCAGCTGCAGGCGATCCGCCGGGACCTCCACACGACAGCCTACATGAAGATGACCCGGAACACCCTGATCACCCAGGCCATCCGGGAGATCGGCGGGGACCTCGCGGCCCTCGAGCCCCACGTCATCGGGCAGTCGGCCCTGGTCTTCACCAACTCGAACCCCTTCCGGCTCTTCAAGATGCTGGAAGCGACGAAGACGAAGATGGCGGCGAAGCCCGGCGAGATCGCTCCCGTGGATATCGTGGTGGAGAAGGGCCCCACGTCCTTCAAGCCCGGTCCCATCGTGGGCGAGCTCCAGCAGGCCGGGGTGCCTGCGGCCATCGAGGCCGGGAAAGTGAAGATCCGGGAGACGAAGGTCATCGTGAAGAAGGGCCAGGTCATCTCCAAGAAGGTGGCCGACATCCTGGGCAAGCTGGACATCAAGCCCATGGATGTGGGCCTGCGGCTGCAGGTGGCCTTCTACGAGAGCATGATCTACCGCCCGGAGATGCTTGCCATCGACGAGGACGCGATCCGCGCCCAGTTGGTCCTTGCGACCCAGCAGGCGTTCAACCTGTCGCTGAACGCGGTCATCCCGACCCGGGACACGGCACCGGACCTGCTCGCAAAGGCAGTCCGGGAAGCGAGGAGCCTGGCCGTCGAGGCGAACATCTACGACAAGGATGTCATCGAGCTCCTGCTCGGAAAGGCACAGAGGGAATCGGTCGCCCTGGAACGCATTGCGGGAAAGCAATAAGGAACGTATCGAGGACTGGAAACAACGAAGGAACACACGAGGTGAAAGAGACATGGATTACATCTATGCTGCACTGCTCCTGCACCACGCAGGAAAGAAGGTTGATGAGTCGAGCGTGAAGGCGGTACTGACCGCCGCCGGCGTCAAGGTCGACGACGCCCGGGTGAAGGCCCTGGTCGCCGCCCTGGAAGGCGTGGACATCAAGGAGGCCATCTCCAAGGCCGCCGTCGCGGCCCCCGTCGCCGCCGCCCCGGCCGCAGCCGCCGCTGCACCCGCAGCCGCCGCTGCCGCCCCGGCCGCAGAGAAGAAGGAAGACAAGAAGGCAGAAGAAGAATCAGCCATGGCGGGCCTGGGCGCCCTCTTCGGCTGAACCTCCCTCCTTTCTCCTTTTCTCGAGATCTTTTCCTGATTTCTGCTCGACGGCAGGTCATCTTCTGTTGCAAGAGATTACCGTGGAAGTGACTATCCTCACGGGGGTGGGGCCGGGAGGGGGTCTCCCCCTCCCGCTGAGAATGTGGACCCAGGCCGGATCCTGATATCTGAATAAGGTCTTTGGGAATTCGGCCGACGACTACCGGGACGCTCCTGGGGGGAACCTGCGGTTCCCCCCGCCGCGTGGGCGTCCCCCTTCCGCGTGAGGATGGCCCTTTAAGTCGGTTCCCACAATGACCTACGGCTCAGGCTATCCTCTTGGGGGAGGGACCGGGAGGGGGCTGGCCCCCTCCTGCTGAGGATGACCCGGCGCCGTCAGTGAATGTCCGTCCCGAACCGGTCCCGGTATCCCATCTCAGGAACTATTTGTATTCTGAAAACAGAGTGTCTCGCCATGAAGCAGTGGCGCTGTGACAAATGCGGGGCTGATATCAGCTGCCCCCTCTGCCAGGGGGACGGCAGCGGGCCCTTCGATATCCCGTATTCCACGAAGAGCAGCAAGTGCCCCAAGTGCAAGGGCACGGGAAAGAGGGAGCACAGCTGCTGACAAGGCAGGCCAGTCCTTCTCCTCCTTTACCTTCCCGATTACTTCTTCTTCCTGAGGTTCTGGATCACGTCTTCCAGTGACTGGCCGTGATCGTGGAATCCCCTCCACAGGTCCCCTTTCCGCTCCAGCCGGTCGAAGAGATTCCGGATGGTGAAGCTCCGGGAGTGGATCCCTGGATCCTCCAGTTCCTTCCACTCCAGCGGTGTTGCCACCGGGGCTTTCGGTTTCGGCCGCACCGCGTAGGGGGGGGCAGAGGTTGCCCCGTAACCGTTGCGGAGAGCGTCGATGAAGATCCGGTTGCCCCGCTTCTCCTTCCGGATCTCGTCGGTCACCAGGTCGGGGTGGCGCTCGGCCAGGATCCCCGCAACCGATTCGGCGAAGGTCCTGACCCGGCCGAACTCCAGCGAAGGGACGATCGGGACCACGATATGCACGCCCCGGGAGCCGGTGGTCATCACCGATGGCCGGAGCCCCACCCCCTCCAGCAGGTCCCGCACCATGAAGGCCACGGTCCGGACCGGGGTGAAGTCGTCCCCGGGGGGATCCAGGTCCAGGATCATCTTGTCCG
>JAJRDC010000279.1 GCA_028678635.1 Methanomicrobiales archaeon | reverse complement strand
CACAGCGACGGCGCTCGCTAAGGTTCCCCCGGAAGAGGCACTGGCCTATAAAAAGTGGGTCCTGGCCATCGGCCTGAAGGTAGCAGAGGCGGCAAAAGAGCACGGGGTTGCAGTCAGTGACCCGGAAAAGGCTGCGCTTGCCGAGATCTCCGGGGCCCTCGGGGTCAGTGCACCGTGACAATCCCCTGATCGATCCTAGCGGATCAAACCAATTTCTTTTCGACAATCCATGACAGGAATAACCCGGGTGTTCCTCTCTGGCACCGCCCGGGTGGATTCATTTCTTCCCCTTTATTTGATATCCCGGCCGTTTGCTGGGTGACGGAACATCATGAGATACGCCCGACGCAGGAATCGAGAATATTGCCTGCGGGGACAAAGAACTGCAGGGTATGTGTCCTGTGACGGGGCCGGTCCAGAGGAGCCGTGAGAAAAGGTGACCGTCGACATCGGTTCCGAGGCGGACATCGCTGCCCAGTGTGACTCCCTGGGCGCCGTCCGTACCCGGGGCGAGCTCGGGGCCCAGATCGCTCCCCTGGTGCTGGCCAGTTCCCCCGGCGATCTCCGGCAGATGGTCCTCAACTTTTCCCTGCAGGTAGCCGACGTGGAGCCGGGATACCGCGCCCGTGTCACGGAGAAGATCTCAGAGCACCTGCTGGGCACGTGGCAGAGGATCCGGCTCATGTCCCAGCAGGGTTCCTTCTCCGCGCTGCACGACCCGGTAGATACTGTTTCCCCGCGGTTCTGGGAGATGGTGGCCGGCGCATGCCGGGGGAGCGGGGATCTGCGCCTCCGGTTCCTGAAGTATCTCCTGGCAGGGTTCTCGATGTTCGTCCTCCGGGAGCCTGCCCATCCCGTGGGGACGCCGTTTCCCGGGGGTGATAGGGTCAGCTTCATCGACGGAACGTATTACTGCCCGGTCCGGGAGAAGGCCAGCGATGTGGGTGGCGCCCTCTGCCCCTTCTGCCCGGCGCTCCCGACGCCGGCCATCGGGTACCTGAAGCCCCCCGTGAAGGCTGGCGGGTACCGGAAGCAGGAGTTCCTCAGGGACACCTACGATCACCACCACTTCAATGGATGAACGACCGGGATGGGGGGCGGTCTTCCCCATGGTCCGGATCCGACGGACCCGGGCGGCGGGAAGGAGGAAGAAAATGAATTTTCAGCGAAGAACTATCTCCCCCGGGGGCAAACGGGCGTAGGAGCGTTATGGAGCGCCGGTACTGCGAGGTCTGCGGGAGGGAGGCCATCGGCCTCCAGATCATAGGATGCTGCCACTCCTTCGTCTGCGAGGAGCACGCGGAACCCATGCTGCGGGAGCTGAAGCCCGGGGAACTGAAGGAATGGGGCGTCTGCTGTTACCAGCGGTTCGAGGAGACCCCGGATGAAGAGGAGAGGACGTGAAACCATGCCACTCCATCCGGAAGGAGCCATCCTCCAGCGGGACGGAACGACGTACGCGGTGATCACGAGGACACCGGCGGGGATTGTAACCCCCGATCACCTGGAACGGGTTGCCGCCGTCGCCCGGAAGTTCGCGATCCCGACCCTGAAGATCACGGGGGGACAGCGGATCGCCCTCGTGGGAATCCCGCCCGGCGACCTGGACGGCGTCTTCAGGGACCTGGGTGACGCGGTGGACCGGACCGGCGGCCCCTGCCTCCACTATGTCCAGGCCTGCCCGGGGACCGAGACCTGCCGGTACGGCAACCAGGACTCGATGGGCCTTGCCCTTTCCGTGGAGAAGGAGTTCGTGGGGAAGGCCTACCCCGCCAAGCTGAAGATCGGGATCTCGGGGTGCCCGCGGTGCTGTGGGGAGAGCCACACCCGGGACATCGGGATCATGGGCACGGTCCGGGGATGGACCGTGATCTTCGGCGGGAACAGCGGCACGCGGCCACGGATCGGGGATGTCATCGCAAGGGAACTCTCCAGGGACCAGGCGCTGGACATGATGCAGCGCCTCCTGGAATACTACGGGGGCCATGCGAGATCGAAGGAACGGACCGCCCGCTTCATGGAACGGATCGGGATGGAAACCCTGAAGTCCGACCTGCTCAGATTCATTCCGTACATCCCCCTGGAGAAGGTGAAACCGGAATGAAGATCACTGAAGTAGCAACGGTGGTATCAGGCCCGAACCCGCACCACGTGGACGCGCGGAAGATCTACGACTCCCCGCATGCGATGGCGGTTGTCATCACCCTGAAACCAGGGGAAGCCCTGAAGAAGCACATGACACCGGTCGACGTCTTCTTCTACGTGCTGGAGGGCACGGGAGTCGTCGAGATCGGGAACGAGCGGCAGACGGTGGGGAAGGACATGCTGGTGGAGAGCCCGGCCCGGATCCCGCACCGGTGGATCAACGAGAGCGGCGCCGTCTTCCGGGTGCTGGTCATCAAGGTGCCGAAGCCCACGGAAGAGACGAAGCTGCTGTGACAGGCCTCCTTTTTCCCGATGGGCAGGGAACAGGAATGTGAATCCTATATCCTCCCGTGGGGGTGGGGCCGGGAGGGGGCGTCAGCCCCCTCCCACCGGATTGATACCAGGGAACCTCACTGGGAAAGACGGGAGGGGGCTCTGCCCCCTCCCGGAGCCCTCCCCCCGTGAGGATATCTAATCCACGCCGGTTTTCCCGGCATTATCGGAACCGGGCGTGGATGATTCCTGTGGGGAGATCGCTGAAGAGAAGTGGGTTGCCCGTCCCTACCGCGACGCGTCGATCCGTTCTGTCCGCACATTTCCCGCGCTGTCCCGGGCGGTCACCTGCCAATGGGGGACCCAGGCCAGGAGGAACGTGGCGATATCAATTCCACTCTTTTTCGGCAGGACTGTCACTTCCGCCAGATCCCCCACCGCCTTCTCCCACCGTTCCGTGATGGCCCCGGACTCCTTCTCCAGCACTGCTTTCAGCTCCTGGATCTCCTCCGAGAGGGCGCGGGCATTCTCCTCCGCTTCCTTGGCGCTCATGCCGGCGGCGGTGCTTTGCCGGTACTTGCTGGCGGCGGTGGACCCGGCCCGGGTGCTCTTCCGGCCCAGGAGGACGCCTATCACCGACTCCCCGGCCGAGAGCATCACCTCCCGCTTCCGGGCCTCTGCATCGGCCTGCTTCCGGTCCGC
>JAJRDC010000192.1 GCA_028678635.1 Methanomicrobiales archaeon | reverse complement strand
AGCCATTGGCACAATGCTCCGGCCTCTCGCCATCCGTCTTGTAACAGTAGTACGGTCTCCCCTGGGAATCGGCATCGCAGGGTACCTGCTCCTCCCCGCATGACGGATACCCCATCCCTGACGCCTTTGCCGGGTCCATGCAGGAACAGGATTCGGGACAGGATTCCGGCGAACGGAGAAGGTAACAGTACTTTTCCACGAAGTCGGCCTTCACGGACGCCAGGGTACCGCCCGCCACCAGCTGGCTGCCGCAGAGCGTCCGCACACCCCCGCAGAGGGTGTAGTCCTTGGCCGATGCCTCTGTCGGGAGCATACACCCGCATCCTGACGGGCACTGCACCGCCCCCGTCCCCGATGGACTGCATATTCCCTCCGTGCAGGTCTGGCCGGACGGGCACACGTTCCCGCAGGATCCACAGTTCGACTCGTCGGTCCCGCGGTCAACACACTTCCCGTCGCAGCAGGTCTCCCCGGTCCCGCAGACCTTCCCGCAGGCGCCGCAGTTCGCTTCATCGGCCTGGAGGTCGGCACAGATGAAATTCTTGGGGGAGGTCTTGGAGACTGGCGAGTAAGGATCCAGGCTGCACGCGGTGAGGCCGGTCCCGCAGACACAGGTCCCTCCCTGGCAGGTGGAACCGGTTGGACATGCAAAATTGCAGGACCCGCAGTTCCAGCGGTCCGTGGTGAGATCCAGGCAGTACTCTCCGCAGGTGGTCAGGCCGGTGGGGCAGCCGCTGGCCGCTGACGGCTTCCCGTAGCAGTACTTCGGTTCCAGCAGCGTCCCGCAGCTGGTCCTCGTCCCTTTGCAGTACTCGTACCCGACCTTCTTCGCCTCTGCCGGTGTCAGGCAGTCACAGCCCTTCTCGCAGGCCGCCTGCACCGACACCACACAGACCGCGAGCCCGATGAGCACCGCGGCCAGGAATAACAATCTCCTCCGGTCCATGGACATCTTTGCCACCACACAGGACAAGGAGAGGCAACCGTTTCAATGTATAAAAGGGTGCCGAAATCGTTATTGACGTCGCTCCGTCAGTGGTGATGGAGCAAGGCTGCCCGGGAACACCACCTGGCATTGCCACCTGCGGATGTTGCCGAAGGGGAGTACCAAGTAGTATCCCGGCCGAGATACAGGTCCGGGGAAAATGGTGAGAGGAGCTGTCCCCGTCTTTCCCTTACTGATCACCGGTCCCGGCGCTTTCTCCCCGTGATCCAGGCCGCCCCGAGGAACCCGGCAATCCCGAGGGTTACGGAGTCCAGGGGAAGCCCGGTGGAGGATGTCTCATTAGCAAGGTCCTCTTCTTCCAGGATCTCCTCGTCCACGCAGTCCTGGTCTTCAGAGGGGCCGCCGCAGTCCGGATCGCATTTGCCATCGGCGAGCCCATCGCAGTAGGCATCAGAGCCCCCCGAGGGGCAATCGCCGGGGCATTTCTGGTAATTTTCCGGGGGCGTACAGATGCTGTCCCCGCACGTGCCCCCGCTGGCCTTGAATCCCATCAGGCTCGACACGCGCACCGTGGTGCCGTTCTCCAGGATGCAGCCGGTGCATTCATGGCAGACAGGTGAGTCCACCAGGTGCACCGCCTTATACCCCTGCTGTGCACAGTAGCTGTACTCCAGCCCTGTTCTCCCATAATAGAATTCCCCCTCGTCCACCGCCCGACCATCCGGGAGGACGCACAGGCGAACCACGTCGCCGCCAGGCAGGGTTACGGTCGTGGTGGAATACCCGAGAGCGGAGCAGTAACCTGCAATCGGATTGATCGCCCCAGCGGCCGGGCTAGCCAAGAAGCACGCCGCCACGAGGAAGAGGGGAAGGATCCTGAAGATACGTCCCCTCTTCACCTCTCCTCTATTTACCGGTTTCCCGGCTGACCCTCGTGATCCCCCCGGTTCCTTCAGATTCCTCTTTTCTCCCATTGTCATCACCCAAACATCTCGTTAAACCGTAAGATACCGATAACCCGCGCGGTGACTAGCTCGTCCCTCCCGTCACCATTCACATCGCCAGCAGATGTTGAAGATGTCTCTCCGTATGAGTACGCGAAATCCTTGATCAGGGTTCCCTCACGGTTAAAGACCGTTACCATATCCGAGGCTCCTCCAATCGTGGCGATCTCATCTCTCCCGTCTCCATTGAAATCCCCAACTGCGAGTCCATCCCCCGCATCAAACCGGACAGGGATGCGGGGTCCGACCTCTGTCCCATTCCAGTCAAGGATGTACACGCGGTCGCCACGACTTGCCAGAACGATCTCATCTGCACCGTCCCCTGCGAGGTCACCCATGGCCATCGCATCACCCTGAAGGATATCCACAGGCGCCGAGAAATGGAGGTATGTAGACCCATCATCATTCCTGATAAAGATATCATTGGATTGCGGCACGGCATGGATGATCCGGTTTCCTTGGTTATCGACATCACCGACCGCCAGCATGTCGCCTTCCGAGATATGGGCACGTGTCGTCCCGATGAGTTCTAGCCATGAGGAATACACCTTGATGCGATCGTCAATATCGCCAAAGATGATCTCATCAATCCCGTCACCATCCAGGTCCCCGACGGCAATCCGGTCTTCTGTCTCGATACCCTCCTCTATCAAGAGATCTTGGACTGGGCGCGTGTCATCGTACTTCAGTATTTTCAGGTGGTCGCTTCTATACCGCTTGATGAGGATCTGTTCCGGACCATCATGGGACAGGAAATGCCCGACAGCGATGGAATCTCCATACTCATAGTCAGTCTCAAGGCCCCGGGCAGTCCCGCTAACCCAGTAGGCCCAGCACTGGAGGTCGCTGAACAGGCCGGAACTGCCTTGCATCCCTGCAGTTAACTGCTTGAATGTCGGGAGGAGCACATATCCATGAGAGACCCACACGTCATGGGTTCCTGTCTCTGTCGGTATATCAACCCAATCGCTGAAATCACCCCACGAACTTTTCATAATCCAGCAGGAATCCTTGTCATACTTGTCACGACATGTCTGGTTGTCGCTATCCCAGCCAACGAGGAGCAGGTTATGCTCCATCTCGGGGGAGTAGAACAGCAGCGGTCCCCTGCAGTAGAGTGCCCGTTTCACCGGTCCCAGTCCACAGGGATCATCCGTTTCGTATACATGGTCATAATCCGCAATGGTCCAGGTATCGCTCTTTCCCTGTTCCCAGCCGGCGCCATCGTAACAGGAGGGCCCACAGGTGCAGGGATGGCGACAGACAGCCTCATCGGTACACCAGCATCCGCAGGGTGTGGTCCCGCAATTTCCTGACTGATAGGGGAAG
>JAJRDC010000211.1 GCA_028678635.1 Methanomicrobiales archaeon | reverse complement strand
CACTATCGCGATCCCGGAGGATTCCTGGGGCCTGGGCCAGAACTTTGACCAGTTCCTGGTGGAGCTCACGGTGGAGGAAGAGGACGAGAACACGACCCTGGTCCGGCTCCGTGCCTTCTATATCCCCCGTACCTGGAAGGCCCATCTGGTGAACTTCCTGTCCCTGCGGCCCGCGATGCGCCGGAAGGCGCTCCGGACCCTGGAAGGGCTGAAGGTCCTGGTGCAGAAACCCGAACATGAATGAGAGGAACGGGCGGAAGGCGTCCCGGGAAGGGATGGCCGGATGTCGCGTGGAAGGGCTCGTATCTGTACTTGGTGGAAGAAGGGGAGATGGTACAATGCGGCTCCCCCCACGACGGATCAGCCGCCCGGTTATCGGATCGGCAGATTTTATAACCCCCTACCCCGATATCCCCATCAGAGGTGAGAGGGGTGAGAGGGGGAACGGTGAGGTTTTGGCAGTGCCTTGGGGTGCTGATCCTTTTCGCGATGATGGCCATGCCGGCAGCGGCCCAGAATGACGTGGTGGTATCGCCGTCAAGCCTTGCCATCGCCGGGATACAGGGGGATAACTCCACGGTCCGGATACTCACCCTCTCGGTGGCCGAGAATGTGACGGTCTCCTCCATCACCCCTACCGGCCTGGTACGGGACGATAATGCCTATTCCATCTCTCCCTCGGCGATCAACGTCACGGTCCCCACCGAGGCACTGGAGGCCGAAGGGGTCGGGAATGTTCCTGTGGCCATCCAGCTGGGGGGCATCCACAGCGGGACCTATGCCGGCAACCTGGTTGTCGCATACCGGGGCGAGGCCGAGACACGGGAAAACCTCCAGGTGCCGGTGAAGGTCACCGTCAAGGATCGATGGCTGGTGCCGGCTGGGGTCCTGGGGATCGGGGTCCTGATCGGGGTCGGTATCTTCAGCTACAGCGGAAAGGGCAAACGACGGGATGAACTCAGAACACAGTTCGAACGACTGAAGATACAGATCGAGGGGGATAAGGAGTTTCTCGCCCTGGATCCTGCCCTGTTCTTCCGGACGTCGATTGACGGTAACCTCAACCGGATGAAGATCCTTATCTCGGTTCCCAACTTGGACGAGGCAGAGAATGCCATCAAGGGGGCCTATCAGACATGGGGGCAGTGGCTCACGTACAAAGGCAGGATTCTCCGCCAGTTCGATGAACGTGCCAGTGTGCAGCAGGATATCAGGAACCTGGGGGATGCCCTGAAACCCCGTGAATTCCAGTACATCCAGACCTTGGAAGGGAATCTGGTCGTCATCTCCTATGACCTGCTCAAGGCGAAGACCTTCGAGGAATTTGAAACAGCATTTGCCAAGTTCACCGAGGACCTGAGGAAAGAAAGGAGTTCGTACAAGAAGTTGACCGACCTCCACAAACAGATGCTGGAGGTGGATAAAAAATCAAGGGACAGAGAGACGGTGAAAACCTTATGGAAGAGGCTGATGACCATCGGACCCGATGATCCGACACTGCAAGCCTTAGAGAATGCCATCAAGGAAGCATCCGTAATGGATGCGCATGGCCCTGTGCCATCTGAACCGGGAGTTCCCGTACCTCCCGGGACACCCGCTCTGCCACCGGCCCCGGCTGCGGAGAAGGGGGCGATCGGGAAACTGTGGGATTGGGTGAAGAAGATGCTGGGGAAAGGTGTCTCCTGGGCGGAGGTACGCCTGGGGATCTTCGGCTTCATCAGCTTCCTTCTCCTTCTGGTCATCCTCCTCATCGTGGGCTACCAGCAGCTCTACCTGGCGAACCCTACTTTCGGGGCAGGCCAGGCGGATTACTTTGCCCTCTTCCTCTGGGGCCTGGGCGTAGGGCCGGGGAGCGAAGCGACGGTGAAGTCGGTGAGGGAGCAGTTCGTAGTGTGAGATCTCCGTCGAGGACCTGGACAGCGGGACAACCCTGGTCCGGCTCCAGGCCTTCTATGTTCCAAGGAACCTGAAGGCCCATCTCGTGAACACCCTGCGCCTGCGGCCTACGATGCGCCGGAGGGCGCTCCGGACGCTGGAAGGTCTGAAGGTCCTGGTGCAGAAACCCGAACTTAAATAAGAGGAGCGTGCAGGCGCCGTCCCGGGAAGGGATGACCGGCCTGGGGCGATGGCGGGCTCTGTCTCGATGGAAGAAGGGAGAGGGTAGAATACGGGCTCCCCCCCGGGATTGGCCTGCCTCCCGGGAAGCTATCGGCAGCTTTTTTATCCACCTCCTCGATATCCCCATCAGAGGTGGGGGGTTGACGCAGGAGATTACTTTGCCCTCTTCCTCTGGGGGCTGGGCACGGCACCAGGGAGCGAGGCGGCGATCAAGGCCGTGGCAGACAAGTTCGGCTAGCCCGGCGGCCGGTCATCCGCCAGCTGTCTCTCCTGCCCGCATTTCCCCTCCGGAAATGAAAATATCGCAATCTCTAAATAGTCGTATCTTTATGTCTTTCTGTCCCGTTCCGGGAAGGAATGGTGGTTAAAAAATGAAAGACTCCATAAAAGCGGGTGCGCTCATCATCCTTGTCGGTGTCCTCCTGACGTGTGGTTGCATGCAGCCCGCACCGCAGGTGACCCCGACCCCGACACCCACGGCCACGGCGACTCCGGTGGCAACGCCAGTCATGAAGAATATCGTGGAAACCGCGGTTGCCGACGGCCGCTTCACGACCCTCGTTGCCGCAGTGCAGGCTGCCGGGCTGGCCGACACGCTCAGCGGTACCGGGCCCTTCACGGTCTTTGCCCCCACGGACGACGCCTTCAAGAAGCTTCCGGCAGGCACCGTGGAGACCCTGCTGAAGGATCCCCAGGGGCAGCTGAAGCAGATCCTCCTCTACCACGTGGTGAGTGGAAAGGTGATGGCCGCAGACGTGGTGAAGCTCGACTCTGTAAAAACCGTGCAGGGACAGAACGTCACGATAACCACGACAACGGAAGGCGTGAAGGTCAACGATGCAAAGGTCGTGATCACCGACATCGAGACGAAAAACGGTGTCATCCACGTGATCGACGCGGTCCTCATCCCGCCTGAATAGGTGAGCACTCCGGAATCCGGTCCCCCCTGGTCTTCCTGAAGGATCCTGCAACCGGATTCCTCTCTTCTCTTATTTCCATCCCTCGTGGGGATATCCTTGAGCGGAGAATGAATCCGGCTGCGTACCGGTCAACGTCCCGCGGGGGACCATCCCCCGGGTGAAGCGTGAATCATAACAGGGCCCTCAACGGGGGCCGGAACGAACGCACGGTCATCCGGCTGCCCCCTTCCTTCCCCACGCAATCCTGCTCCAGAGCCTCTCGTGGAAGTAGTAGGCGATGCTCGTGTAGACATTGCTCACGATCATGAACCCGGGGGCCACCTGGTACCTGCCGGTCAGGAGGTAGACCGCCGTGAAATTCAGGATCAGGATGACGATGCGGTAGGTGATGGCCTAGGTCAGCGATCGGATTCGGAATTCCCGAGGCCCCTGTTTATCCATGGTGCGTTCCCCGCACCCGGTCCCTCTGCTCCGGTTCTCATAAAGGCGTAAGCCCATTCTCACCCGCTGCCAGACGAGGGAAAACGAGGGGCGGCGCAAGAAATATTTATATACAACTAGACCCTAACTTTAGGTAAACTTACTTCAGAGGTTTACGATGACCCAGAACGAATCCTACGACGTGACGGTGAAGGAGGCGTACCACGGGGATGCCGGCCGGGGCATGGCACGGCTCTCCATGGACGTGATGAAGGCGCTGGGCCTGGTCTCAGGCGACATCATCGAGATCGAGG
>JAJRDC010000046.1 GCA_028678635.1 Methanomicrobiales archaeon | reverse complement strand
CCCGCATCCTGGCAGGGATCGGAAAGCCCCTCCCCATCTACGACTCCATCGCCACCTGCTTCGATGACATCAACCGGCTTCCCGATCTGCTGGAGCCGATCTTCCTGGAGACCCAGGGGTTCGACGAGGAGACCCTGGACCACCTCCGCTTCGCCCTGGTCCGTGTCCAGGTATACGCCGACATCCACCGGTACGAGGACATGGAGCATACCCAGAAGGCAAAGTACGTGGCCCAGGTGCTGGAGAAGGTGATCTTCGGCTCGCTCCTCCTGGAGTGGGAGCCCCAGCGGAACGACTAGATCACTCTCCGACCCCGTCATCCGCACCCCACCCCTAAAGAGAAAATTTTAAGTAGCTTAATAGGAAAGAGACTTCTACCTCCCGGCAGAAAGCACAGAGCAGCTCCTGCGCTGTGCTGTCCCGGAGGGTGTCTCAGGTTCAGCCCGGCAGGGACAATCTGCACGTGCCGGGCAGCATTTGCCGGGGATAACAGTTGTTCCAGTACTCTTCTACCGGAGAAATGAAGCCAGCCCGGGTTCCCGGTGCCGGAAAAGTCAGGAGTAACAAGGGAAAGGAGAACGGTTGGGGTGGATCAGGTCCAGACCTCATCGGTCCTGACCCGTGCCATCATCTCCACAGGGAGAACGAAGATCTTCCCGTCCCCGATTTTACCAGTACGGGCGGAAGCCCGGATCGCACCGATGGCGGCTTCCGCCTCCCCGTCCTGGACCACGACCTCGATCTTTACCTTGGGGAGGAAGTCCACCTCCACCTTCTTCCCCCGGTACTGGAGGATGATGCCCTTCTGTTCGCCCCTACCCTTCACGTCTAGGATGGTCAGTGCGATGAAGCCCTTCTCTTCCAGCGCACGTTTCACGTCGTCCAGCTTCTCCGGCCGGATGACAGCCTGTATCATTTTCATGGTTTTCCCTCACCCCTACGCAGTCTCCCCGTGCTGGGAGATGTCCAGGCCTACGTACTCCTCATTCTCCGTCACCCGCAGACCGATGGTGGCATCCACGATCCGCGCCAGGATGTAAGAGACCCCGAAGGCGTACCCCACCGAGATCACCACGGCCACGATCTGGGCTGTGAACTGGGTTACGTTCCCTGAGAGGAGGCCGGTGTACGAGTTCACAGCGGCAGAAGCGAAGATGCCCACCGCAAGAGCCCCCCAGACACCGCCCATGCCATGGATTGACCAGGCATCCAGGGACTCATCCAGCCCTTTCTTGATGCGCAGGAGCATCATCCCATAGCAGAAGACACCTGCGACAGCGCCGATGACGATGGCGGCGAGAGGCGTCACGTACCCTGCGGCGGGGGTGATGGCCACGAGACCTGCCACGGCACCCGATACGACACCCAGCGATGCGGGCCGGCCGTGGTACCAGGATGCAGCCATCCAGGCGAGGGCCCCGGCAGCGGCGGCGGTGTTCGTCACCACGAAGGCGTTGGCTGCGAGGCCGTTCGCTGCAAGGGCACTTCCGGCATTGAACCCGAACCAGCCGAACCAGAGCAGCGCCGCGCCCAGGAGGGCCATCGGGATGTTCGCAGGCTCCATCGTGTGGACCCCGAACCCTTTCCGCTTCCCGATGACAAGGGCGATAGCCAGCGCTGAGAAGCCTGCCGAGATGTGGACCACCGTGCCTCCGGCAAAGTCGAGAGCTCCCAGGCCGGCGAGCCAGCCCCCGCCCCACACCCAGTGGGCCAGGGGATCATAGACCAGTGTCGTCCAGAGAAGGCCAAAGACCAGGAAGGCCGAGATCTTGACCCGCTCAGCAAAGACCGAGGTCAAGATCGCCAGTGTCACCGTGGCGAAGACCAGCTGGTACATCATGAAGGCCAGCGCCGGGATGGTCAGTGTTCCCGAGGGATCCAGTCCCACGCCCGTAAGTCCGGCCAAGCTCAGCCCCCCGATGAACCCGCTCACGTCAGGGCCGAAAGAGAGGCTGTACCCGAAGAGCACCCACTGGATGCTGACCAGGGCAAAGGCGATGAACGAGAGGGCGATCATCGAAATGACGTTCTTGCGCCGGACCATGCCGCCGTAGAAGAACCCGACCCCGGGCGTCATCAGCATGACGAGCGCCGTTGCGGCCAGGATCCAGGCCGTGTCACCGCTATCCAGAACCATACGTATCACCCATTTCTCTCAGGGATCTCAAGGTCATTCACACACCACATCTCTTTGGCGGGAAGGAAGTTGTCTTCCACCGTATTTAATTCTATCTATTATCCCTTATCTCTGCATGGTGTGGAGGGGTGGGTGGCGTTTCCCCGTTCGTTCCTTCCAGATAAGGATGTCCCAGGACATCGGTATCTCCCATGGGTTGAGTGAGGCAGGAAATTGGGAGGCAGTGCCCATGCAGCGGGTTGGCGGTGAGCCCCTTGAGCATCTCACCACTCCGTATGATCTGGAGGAACCTGAAAGGAGGGAAAGCGGTGCAGCAACAGGGGGGCCAACGGAGGCTGATGGACTTGCGAAAAAGGGGGGAAAGGGAAAGTGGATCAGTACCGGTCCAGGTACTGGCTGTGTTCCCAGCCGTGCACGGCGGTGCGGAAGGAATCCCACTCCATGGTGGTGATCCGCTCCAGGTTCTCCATGATATGGGTACCCAGGGTCTCTGCCAGGATCTTGTCCTTCGCCAGTTCCCGCATCGCCGAGGGGAGATCGGCGGGGAGGG
>JAJRDC010000088.1 GCA_028678635.1 Methanomicrobiales archaeon | reverse complement strand
ATCCCCCGGTGGGGGTGCCAGGGAAACCCGGGCAGGTACAGGGCGGGATCATCCGAGTGGAAATCGTCCAGCAGCAGGAACGGGTCCAGCTCAGGGACCTCCTGGAATCCAAAGACCCTTTGTAAGTGGACACCGGCCCCTTCCACCGTGGGGCGTGCCCGGATCACCCTCTTGATGGTGCGTATGGCAGCCATGTCGCTTCCCCAGTGGGGATGGGGGTTCGGCGGGCACATAACGGTTGCGGTGATGCCTGCACGGGGCGGGCTGATCCCTCCTCCCTGAGGGTTTTCCAGTCCCGCGGCTGTTATCGGAGAAAGGGTGGGAAGATCAGCGCTGGGAGAGGAACCTTCCCATTTCGGCAGCGGTGAGGATCGAGACACCGATCCGCTCCATGTCCCGGACATTGCACCGGTGGATCTCTTCGTCCTGGGCCGCCACCGCGTCGCTGACGAGCACGGTCCGGTAATTGTGGGCCATGGCGTCAAAGACGGTGGTACGGATACAGTTGGGCGTCTGGATCCCGGCAACCACCACGGTGTCTACGCCGATGGACCGGAGCAGGAGGTCCAGATCCGTTCCCAGGAAAGCGCTCATGCGTATCTTCCGGATGGTGAACTCACCCCTGACGGGGGCCAGCTCGCTGATCACTTCCGCTCCCTCCGTCCCTTCGACGGCAAAGGGCGTTCTCCGGAAGATCTCCTGGCGCATGATCTCCACGTCAGAGCCGTCGG
Source organism: Methanomicrobiales archaeon (assembly GCA_028678635.1). The sequence continues at coordinate 2,483 of JAJRDC010000088.1, read as the reverse complement.
GCCGGTGCACCCGGAGCACGTGCACCACGGGAAGCCTCCGGTCCCGGAAGAGATCCAGCAGGGAGCGGATCCCTGGAACGATCGCCTCCGCCCCGGCCACCCGCAGGGGTCTCCCCTCGCGCACAAAGTCGTTCTGCATATCGATGAGCAAGAGAGCCGGCCGCATTCCGATACCTCCGTGAACCCGGGTGAGTCATGTCGGCCCTGACGGGATAAAGACGTCGCTTTCCTGGACCATCCCCTCCACCGGCGGAGATGCATCGGAGCAGGCAGTATCCGGGAGAGGGTGGTGGTATCTGCGGGAGAAGCAGCAGGTCACTGCGGGATTGTCCGGCGGAGGAATGTAGGAGGATAAGGGCCGGGAACCTCCGGAGGCCCCCAGAGAAGTCAGTGATGGCAGTACCGTCTGGAGGTTCCCTGCACCAGGCCCCTTGCGGGACCGGTGGGGTGTGCCCAACAATGTAATATGCAGTGGTAATATAAATAACCTTCCTTTATATCATCTCGCTTTTATTATATATTCAAAGGAAAAAGAACACTATTTGATGTTCTTTCCCTGTGGTCGCACAAAGGGGGGGGCCTCCGGTCGGCCGGTTTCGTCATGGCAGCACACTCCTCAGAGAATTCGTGCCCGGTATCCTGCAGGGTCTGGGGTAGGATGAAAACGCCTCCTGGCAGGATACCGGGCACGGGGGTGGCGCACCCTCCACCCGGGGAGGGCATTCTCCCGCCGGTATATCAAGGATGCGGGTTTATGACTCGCGATTGATATTCGCGCGCCCGGAGGTACCCGGTAAAGGAAAACCGGTGAACCGGTGCAGGGAACAAACGGTACCGGGGGATCCGGTACCGGAAAAAGGGTGCGGCTGGATGCGGCAGGGGTCAGCGTCGCCGCCGGCGTTTCCCGCCCCGGGCACCGCCGGTGTGTTCCTGGCTCCGCACCGGCCCGGCAAGTGCCATGAGCGCTGAGGCGATCTCCACGGGATCGAGTCCCTGGGCCACCAGTTCCTGGACACGTTCCCGGTGGAACTCCAGTCCCCCCTGCTGGACCAGGGTCCTGATACGGTCCTCCAGGGTGGATCCGGGCCGGGGGGCCGGTGTCTCCCGGACGGGAAGCGGGACCGGTGTGGATTGCGGGGGAGCCGCCGGGGGAGCCCGGGCGTCCCCCGCCGGGAGAGCTTCGGGGGTGGCTCCCGGGAGAGTTCGGGGGGCCGTCACCGGCGGTTTTCCCCCTGTACCGGGCAGCGCTTCCTGTGCGATGGTGATCCCGGCATACCGCTGGATGTCCTTCAGCCGGGGCATCTCATGGGGTGAGACCAGGGTGAAGGATTTCCCGCCTCTCCCTGCCCGGGCCGTCCTTCCGATGCGGTGCACGTAGTACTCCGGGTCGTTGGGGACATCGTAGTTGAAGACAGCGTCGATCCCCTCCACGTCGATGCCCCGGGCGGCCACGTCGGTGGCCACGAGAACACTGATCTCTCCCCGCCGGAACTTCCCCATCACCCGCTCCCGCTGGCCCTGGGTCATGTCCCCGTGGAGCTTCTCGGAAGGAAAACCCCGGGCACGGAGCCGGCGTGCCAGGGTATCGGTCCGCCTTTTCGTGTTGCAGAAGATCAGGGACTGCTTCGGGTCGTGTTCCTCCAGGAGCCGGGTCAGGACCTCCAGCTTCTCCTGTTCACCGACCGGGTAGTAGCGCTGCTCGATCCCGGGCACGGTCAGGTGCTCGTGGACGACCCGGATCGTCTTCGGGTTCCGGAGGTACCGGTTCGCCAGGTCCCGGATCTCCTCCGGCACCGTTGCCGAGAAGAGCAGGGTCTGGCGATCCCGCGGGGTCTGCCGGAGAATGGCCTCGATATCGTCGATGAAGCCCATGTCCAGCATCACGTCGCCCTCGTCCAGCACCACGAAACGGGCCCGGTCCAGGGTCACCGTCCGGCGCCGGAGGTGGTCCAGGAGCCGGCCCGGGGTCGCGATCACCACCTGGACCCCCCGGCGCAGGGCCTGCAGCTGCCGGTCCATGGACTGGCCGCCGTAGACCGGCAGGATCACGATGCCGCGTTTGTGCCGCGAGAGCTGGGTCAGCTCCTCTGCCACCTGGATCGCCAGTTCCCGGGTGGGGCAGATGACCAGGGCCTGGATGGACCGGTTCCCGGTGTCGATCCGTTCCAGGAGGGGGAGGCCGTAGGCAGCGGTCTTCCCGGTGCCCGTGTGAGCCTGGCCGATCACGTCGTTTCCCTCCCGGATCGCCGGGATGGCCAGGGCCTGGATGGGGGTGGGCTCCTCAAACCCCAGGTCCTGCACAGCCCGCCGGAGTTCCGGGGAAAGGGAGAGTTCGTCGAATGATGTGGGTTTCATAGGTTCACATTCCAGGGCACCTGATGCATTCCCTGTCCTGGATGAGGTCTCATCGAAAAGAGGATCATCGGTCCACTGTGTGTGGATATACATCCCTTCTCAAGGGATAAATCGTTATGGGAGGAAAC
>JAJRDC010000273.1 GCA_028678635.1 Methanomicrobiales archaeon | reverse complement strand
GATCCGGCACGGGGAGTACACCGTGAACTTCGGCGTCTCCCTGCCCAAGGATGATCTCACGATCCCCACCATCAGCGACCTCGTCCCCGGCGCGGTCTTCACCGAGCGGGAGAAACAGGAGATGCTCGGGGTCACGGTGGTGGGCATCCCGGACAACCGCGGCCTCTTCCTGCCGGAGGACTTCCCGAAGGGGGTGTATCCCTGGCGGAAGGATGCCACCGGCATCCCCGACTCCATGGTGAAGAACCTCTGGGAGGTGAAGCGGCCGAAGGGCCGGCCGGCCCCTGCCGTCACCCTCGCGGAAGGGAAGGGCGAGTGCGCCATCTCGGAGAAGGAGATCACGGAGCCGGAGGCAAAGCCGAAGAAGCCTGCCCCTGAGAAGAAGGTGCCGGCCGAAAAGAAGGAGACGGCCCTGGTCCCCGCAGAACCGGCCCGGCCCCCGGCAACGAAGGTGGAGCCGGCACTCCCGGCGAAGGCGGAGCCGCCATCGCCCCCGGCCCCGGTGAAGAAAGAGGAGGTGAGGAAGGAATGAGCGGCGAGAAGTCGAAGACCGTGCCCTACACGGTCCCGATCGGACCCATCCACCCGGCGCTCAAGGAGCCGGTGATGTTCACCTTCACGATGGAGGGCGAACAGGTGAAGGACGTGGACTTTGCCCCGGGCCAGACCCACCGGGGGATCGAGTGGATGGGGATGCGCCGGAACCCCGTCCAGATCGTGCACCTGTGCGACCGGATCTGCGGGATCTGCGGCCTGGTCCACCAGATGGCCTTCACCCGGGCGGTGGAACAGGTGGCGGAGATCGAGGTCCCTGCCCGGGCAGACTACATCCGGACGATCATGGCCGAGCTGGAGCGCATCCAGTCCCACCTGCTCTGGGCCGGTGTCGCCGCCCACGAGCTGGGGTTCGACACGCTCCTCTACCTCTCCTGGAGGGTCCGGGAGCAGACGATGGATCTCATTGAGCTGATCACAGGCAACCGGGTGAACTATGCCATGCTCCAGGTGGGCGGTGTCCGCCGGGACATCACCCCCGAGCAGATCCCGAAGATCCGGGAGCTCCTCCGGACTTACAAGGGGCTGCAGGAGACGCTCCTCTCCCTCTTCCTGAAAGATGCCAGCATTGCGCTCCGGTGCCGGGACCACGGGATCCTGACCCCCCAGATGGCCCGGGACCTCTGCGTGGTGGGACCAACGGCCCGGGCCTCCGGGATCCCGAAGGACGTGCGGGTGGACTACCCGTACGCGGCCTACGGGGATCTCGAGATCGAGCCCATGCTCCCGGACCGTCTCACCGGTGAGATCCGGGGCGACGTGTATGACCGGATCATTGTCCGGCTGCTGGAGATCCCCCAGTCCATTGACATCATCGAGCAGTGCCTGGCGGCCATGCCCGAGGGGCCCATCATCTGGGAGCCGAAACTCGCCAAGCTGCTGCTCACCCTGAAGAAGGCGAAGGGAGAGGCGGTGGGCCGGCACGAGGCGCCCCGGGGCGAGGTGCTCCACTACGTCCGGATGGATGCACAGGAGGCCCCCACCACCTGGAAGGTGAAGGCCTCCAGCTACTCGAACCTGCACTCCTGGATCCCGATGCTCCGGGGCGAGCAGATCGCCGATATCCCCATCATCGTGGCCTCCATTGACCCGTGCCTCTCCTGCACGGACCGGGTGGCCGTTGTCCGGGGAGAGAACCGCTCCATCCTGACCAAGGAGGACCTCCACCGGCTCTCGGTGGAGAAGACCCGGAGGCTGCAGCGATGACGCTGGCCCTTTCCCTCGGGACCATCATCATCGGGACCGTCCTTGTCGCCCTTTACGGCATCATCGCCGGGCTCCTGATCATGGGGGTGGACCGGAAGCTGGCCGCCCGGATGCAGGCCCGGATCGGCCCACCCCTGACCCAGCCATTCACGGACCTGCGGAAGCTGCTGGTGAAGCAGTCCATCGTGCCCGAGAACGCCATTCCCTGGCTCTTCAACGCGGCGCCGCTCCTGGCCCTGGCCTCGTCGCTGGTCATCCTCCTGTATCTGCCCATCGGGCCGCTCGCCCCGGTCCTCGGGCAGTACGGGGATCTCGTGCTGGTCATGTACCTGCTGACGATCCCGGCGCTGGCCATGGTGGCCGGCGGGTTCTCCTCCGGATCCCCGTACGCCACGGTGGGGGCCCAGCGTGAGATGGTGACCATGATCTCCTACGAGTTCCCCTTCGCCGTGGCCATCATCGGGGTAGCCTGGCGCCTCGCGGCTGCGGGGGCCGGCCTCCCCTTCTCCCTTCTCACCCTGACGGCGATCCCCATCTGGTCGGTGGTGGGGCCGTTCGGCTTCCTGGGGGCCCTCTGCCTGCTGGTGCTGGTCATGCTCGTCATCCCCGGCGAGGTCTCCCGGATACCGTTCGATACCCCGGAGGCCGAGACGGAGCTGGCGGGGGGGCTGCTTCTCGAGTACTCCGGCAGGAACCTGGCCATGTTCACCCTCTCGCTGGGTGTGAAGACGATCGTCATGGGTAGTCTTGCCGTGGCCATGTTCCTGCCCTGGAACCTCTCGCCTTACCTTGGCCTCACGGGCGTAGCGGCCCTGGTGGTGGACCTGGCCTTCTTTGCCCTGAAGGTCTTTGCCGTCCTGTTCCTGGCGGTGATCCTGCTCCGGATCGGTGTCGCCCGGTTCCGGATCAA
>JAJRDC010000219.1 GCA_028678635.1 Methanomicrobiales archaeon | reverse complement strand
CCGATCCCTCACTGCTATGTAGGGGAAGCGACAAGATCCCGATCGCGATCCCATGTTTGTGAAGACCCTTCTCCCCACGGATTTCTCACCGGATGCCACGTCGGCCATCGCCTGCATCGGGCAGGTGCCGGGGATCGTGGAAGCGGTTCTCCTCCACGTGCTGGTCCTGCCCCGGGAGGAAGGGACCCCCGGCTGGGAACCCGTGGTGGAGGAGGGCAAGATCAGCCAGGCCCGCCGCAGCCTGGCAGAACAGGAGCAGGATCTGGTGTCGGCCGGTATCCGGGCCAGGAGCCGGCTGGAGGTGATCCGGAAGGGGGAGCCGGCAGCGGCCATCCTGAAGGTGGCCGAGGAGGAGAAGGTCTCGGCCATCGCCATGGGGGCCCGGGGGCTCTCCCCCCTCAGGCGTTTCCTCCTGGGCTCCGTCTCCCGGGCAGTTCTGCAGGATGCCCGGTGTCATATCCTCCTTTACCACCAGGTGCCGGAGACAGATGATGGGCAGGATCCCCGGTTCTGCCGGCTGGTCCTCTCCCGTATCCTCTGCCCGGTGGACTTCTCCAAGCCGTCGTTCGAGCTCATGGAGGTGGTGAAGGAGCAGCCCGGGTCAGGCCAGGTGGTGCTGGTTCACGTGGTCCCGAGGGGGGTCTCCCTCCCGGCCGGGCAGGCAGAGTCCTCCCTCCGGGACCTGGCGGCCCGCCTCGATGGATCCCGCCGGAGGGTGGAGATCCTGGTCCGGAAGGGGGATCCGGTCCGGGAGATCCTGGCTGCTGCTGAGGATGCGGACGTCTCTCTCATCATGATCCCCCGCTATGGCCGCAAGGATTACATGAAGTCCATTGCCATCGGGAGCACCGCCGCGGCGGTCGCCGCCGGTGCCAGCCGGCCGGTCCTGGTCCGGTTCCCGCAGGTGCACCTCGAGATCACGGCACGGGAAATGACCCTCGCCGAGTTCCCCGAGGCAGACGGGATCTGGGAGTACTACCACGGGCAGAAAGGGGATCCCGCCACGGACCGGATCTTCGGGGTCTGGGTCGAGGGATCTCTCGCTGCCGTGGCCCGGTGCCGCCTCCACACGGAGGGAGGGGAGGTGGACGCGGTCTTCACCCCCGAGGAGTTCCGGAACCGGGGGTATGCTCGGAAGGCGATGCGGGTCCTTGTCGACGCCTGCGGCGACCGGATCCTGTACATGCACTCGGTGACCGGCCTGGAACCCTTCTACCGGACCTTCGGATTCGAGGTGATCCCGGAACAGGAGCTCCCGAAGGTGATCCGGGACCGGTATGCCTTTGCCGAAGGGCACCTGGAGGAGGCCCACGTGACTCCCATGAAGCGGATCCCCGTCGGCCAGGGAAAGGCCTGAGAGTACTTCATTCGTTCTGCGCGGTACAGTTCCGGGCTGCGAGGTACCAGCCCGGCACAGCCTGACAGCGTTTCAGCCTTCTCCACCTCCCAAGCTCTATATGGGGTTCCATGCCACCGTACTGGTATGGAGCATGCCACGGATTCCGGGGGGCCCGCGGGGTCCCTGGCGCGGGGATCGGCACCGGAAGGTGACCGGATCATCCGGATCCAGCACGTCTCCAAGGTCTTCCGGGAACGGAAACGGACCGTGACCGCCGTCGACGATGTCTCCTTCGACGTTGTGGCGGGGGAGATCTTCGGCCTTCTCGGCCCCAACGGTGCAGGGAAGAGCACGCTCATCCGGATCCTGACCACCCTCATCTCCCCCACCTCGGGGACGGCTTTCGTGGGCCCGTACCAGGTGGCCCGGAACGACGAGGAGATCCGGGGGATCATCGGTGTCTGCCCCCAGAACAGCACCCTCGACGTGGAACTCACCGCCTACGACAACCTGGTGTTCTACGGCAGGCTGCTGGGCGTGGAGGAACGGATCCTTCCTGACAGGGCCATGCAGCTCCTGGAGACCGCGGACCTCACCGACCGTGCCCACATGCCTGTGCGGACCTTCTCCGGCGGGATGAAGAGGAAACTGGAGATCGTGCGGGCCTTCCTCCACCGGCCACAGATCCTCTTTCTCGACGAGCCAACCATCGGCCTGGACCCGGATTCGCGGTGGGAAGTCTGGCTGCAGATCAAGCGGCTGAATGCCGAGAAGACCACCATCATCCTCACCACCCACTACATGGAAGAGGCAGAGAAGCTCTGCCAGCGGATCGCGTTCATGGACCGCGGGCGGCTCATTGCCCTGGACACACCCGAGAACCACAAGCGGGCCATCCCGGCCGGGGATCTGATTGAGATCGGAATCGAGAAGATGCACGACGGTCTGATCCCCGCACTCATGGCGACCGGGCTCATCAAGTCAGCGGAGGCAAAGGAGCACCGGGTCATCATCTCAGCCCTGAACGGGAGCAGGGTTCTCCCCGCCATCATTGCGGTCTTTGAACGGTTCTCGATGCCCATGACCTCCATCTCGATCCGGTCCCCCACCCTGGAAGATGTCTTCATCCATCTCACCGGCAGGAAGCTGGATACCGGCATCGGGGAAAATTCCACGGGAGGCAGGGGGCAGAAGCCATGATCCGGGGCGCCGTCGCCATCTTCACCCGGGACTTCAAGAAGTTCCTTTCGAATCCCTTCGTCATCGTGATGACCCTTTTTATGCCGGTCATGTACCTGCTGATCTTCGGGAACGCCATGGGCGGTGCCATCGTCCACATCCCCGTCGGTGTGGTCCAGGATGAGCCCTACATCACAGAGACGCCCCTCTATACCGCAGCCGTCGCGGAGCTGAAGGATTTCCACCAGCCGGACAAGCCCCCCACCTTTGACGTGACGGTATATACCTCCGAGGAGGTGGCCAAGCAGGCCCTGTCCCAGGGCCGCATCTCGGCAGCGGTCATCTTCCCTTCCGATGTCGCGGCGGATACCACGGTGCGGGTCTACGAGGACAGCTCCGATTACATGGTCCCGACCCTCATCGAGGGCGGGGTCACCGCATCGGTTGCCGCGTCCGGGTTCCCGAATCCCGTGTTCTTCAACCGGATCTACGGGACTGTCGATTACATCATGTTCTTCGGTGTGGGCGTCATCGTGATGGCCATCTTCATGACCACGATGATGGGAGGTGCCTTTGCCCTGATCCGGGACCGGGAGCTGGGGATCATCGAGGGGTACCTGGTGACACCCGTGAAGCGGTCCAGCATCATCCTCGGGACCATCGGGAGTACCACGGTCCGGGCATTCCTGGCGGGAACCATCATCTTCATCTTCGATGTCCTGATCACCGGTGTGGTCATCCGGGAGCCTGAGGACTTCCTGCTGGTGCTCCTCGTGATCTTCATCGCAAGCATCGGTGTCACCAGCCTGGTCGTGGCCCTGGCCTCCCGGTTCTCCACCCAGCAGGAGTACGCCTCCGTAGTGGCGTTCTTCAACCTGATCCTGTTCATGACGAGCGGTGCGTTCTACCCGATCCTGGGGATGCCGTCCTGGCTCCAGTGGATTGCGCTGATCAATCCCGAG
>JAJRDC010000179.1 GCA_028678635.1 Methanomicrobiales archaeon | reverse complement strand
AGGCCCCCTCTTTCAGGTTCACCCCGGGTGCCGACGTGTCCCAGCTGAACCGCCAGGCCCGCCCGTCCCCGACAGGGGCTGAATCCAGCCGGCCTTCCCTCGCAAACCGGGAGGTGTTGGTGAGCATGGTGCCCGCGCTGTCCAGGTCCTGCCCCACCAGGAAGAGATAGGTGGTGTCGGATTCCGTGTTGAGACCCGTGAAGTTCACCCATTCGCCGATCTGGAAGGTGCTCTGGGTGGGCTCGATGATGGAGAGATACGCCATTCCCGGTGAAACGAACGCTCCCAGGATCAGAAGGCTGCAGAGGGGGAGCATGAACCGTTGGGGGCGGTATCCCCGGCCCGCCACGGGCAGCCCTCCCGCGCATGGTCCCCTCTCCCGCTTGCCATGGACCGTGAGATTCCCGATCATTCTGGTTCTCCATCACCGGGTTGGCGAAAGAGGGGATAATAGTTCCACCAGGGGGGGTCCCGGCCGGTTCGTCGGTTTCGGAACAATCCTCCCGATGGCAGGCAGGAGCAGGAGGGACCGGTTCCCCCCCCGTGAAGGGGTCGGGAACGGCAAGGTATATCATCACCGGGGGACAAACCGCAGTCGTTTCGACTGTTGGCAGGTGCGCAAGAACCATGGCCACATCCTGGGTCCGGGCGGGTGGCGCAGTGGCAGGTATCCTCCTTATCGCCGGCCTCCTCCTCCTTCCGGCATCGGCAGAGATCCCGCTCATTACTTCCTGGGAACGAACCTACGGCGGGGGCCTGACCGACACCGGTGAGTCCGTCCGGCCGACTGCGGACGGGGGATACGTGGTGGCCGGCAGTACCAATTCCTTCGGCCGCGGGGATTTTGACGTTGCCCTGTACGGGATCGGTCCCGATGGCCACCTCCTGTGGGAACAGAACCTGGGGACCGACGCGGACGAGTTCGGGACCGATGTCCAGGTGACCCCTGACGGAGGGTTTATTGTCACGGGCTGGAGCTGGTCACCGTCCAGCTCCACAGACGTGTACCTGGTCCGGACGGACGGGAGCGGGAGGAAGCTCTGGGAGCGCCGGTACGGTGGATCCGGGAGCGACTACGGAAATGCGGTCGTCACGCTCCCGGACGGGGGATATGCCATCGCCGGGAGCACCTGCTCTCCCGGGGGATTGGAGGATATCCTCCTGATCCGGGTGGGGAAGGACGGGGAGCTGCTGTGGCAGACGACCATCGGAGGGGCGGCGTACGATGCCGGGTTTGACCTCCTCCCGGTCGATAACGGGAATTTCGTTATCGCAGGTTCCACCGATTCGTTCGGATCATCCCGCGAGATGTTCCTGGTCTATGCCGGATCCGATGGTACCCCCCTCTGGCAGCAGCATTACGGAGGCCCCGGCACCCAGGAGGGACGATCCCTTGCGCGGGCAGCTGACGGCGGTTACGTGGTCGCCGGGGGCACGGATCCCGCCCTCACCGGGGAGTGGGATGCCTGCGTGATCCGGACCGATAGCCTCGGGCGGTTCCGGTGGCAACAGACCTGGGGAAGGGGCGGCACCGAGTACGGCAGTGCCGTGGCGATGACCGGCGATGACGGGATCGTCCTTGCCGGAAGAACAACGTCCCTCGAACCCTCCATGGATATCTTCCTGGTCCGGTGGACCCCGCTGGGAACAGAACTCTGGCAGCGAACCTTCGGCGGGGCCCGGTACGACACGGCATCAGGTCTCAATGTCACGGCCGATGGCGGCCTTGTCATCGCGGGGACGACGGCATCCTTTGGCAGCGACGATGACGTGTACCTGGTCCGGCTCGCACCCCCCTCGGGCATCCTTGCCGTGACCTCCTCGCCTTCAGGGGCAGAGATCTTCCTCGACGGTGTCCCCCGGGGCGTGACCCCGGCAACCCTTGAAGGTGTCCCGGCAGGACCCCACACAGTCCTCCTCCAGCTTGAAGGGTACGGGGAGTCGCGCGTGGAGACGGTCGTGGAATCCGGCTCCGTCCCCACGGTGGTGGACGAGATGTTCCAGGAAGTGACCCCGGTCCCGGTGGAGACCCCGACCCCGGCTCCCACCCCTTCCTCCCTCCTGGAACGCCTCTTTCCCGCAGCCCGGAATGGCGGGAACGGGCAGGCAAAGGCGGGTATCCTCTTCCCCTTCCGGATCCCTGGCCTTGGGCACCTGCTTGCTGCCGGCTGAAAGACGTCCGCCTGCCCGCGAGGGCAGCGGGCCCTAGCCCGGCACCACCACAAGTCGACGGTGAACCGGGTCAGGGGGTCATCCGGGGCAGGGCCGTTACGGGCCTGCTAGCCGTGAATTTTCTGGAGGATCCAGGCCATGTTGGCGCCCAGGTTCTTCATGGTCCGGATCCCCTCCTCGTCCCTCTCCACGTCGCCGGGGTTCATGCCCAGCCCCAGGTTCCAGTACGACGAGCCGACGGTGAACATGTTGCTGATCCCGAAGAAGTGGTTGATCGTGTCAAAGGCATGGATGGCGCCTGCCCGTCGCACCGCAATGACCGCCGCCCCCACCTTCCGGGCATAGAGGCCGCCGTTGGCCATCCCCACGAACCCGGCCCGGTCAATGAGGGCCTTCGTCTCGGTGCTCACGTCGGCAAAGTAGGTGGGGGAACCGAGGATCATCCCGTCAGCATCCGCCATCCTTGCAATGCAGTCGTTCACGAAGTCATTGTCAATCACGCATTTCCAGTCCCTGGTCTCGTAGCACTTCCCGCAGGCCGTGCACCCATGGACCTTTTTCCCGCCGATCTGGACCAGTTCCGTGCGGATGCCCTCCTCCTTCAGTGCCGAGAGGGCGTGCCGCAGCAGCCGCTCCGTGTTCCCCCCCTTCCGGGGGCTGCCGTTGAAAG
>JAJRDC010000047.1 GCA_028678635.1 Methanomicrobiales archaeon | reverse complement strand
ATGCCGGCCGCTGCATCGATGATCCCCGAGCCGCAGATGCCCCGGGGTGCGGTGCCGCCGATGACGGTCCAGGTGGCTGCTCCTGTCGCAGGATCGATGGCCACATGGTCGATGGCGCCCCGCATGGCCCGCATCCCTGCACGGACCCCGGCCCCCTCGAAGGCCGGGCCCGATGCGCAGGAGACCGATGCCAGGAATTCGCTGCTGCCGATGACCATCTCGCCGTTGGTGCCCAGGTCAATGAGGAGCCCGATATCGGGCACACGGTGCATCCCGCTGGCCAGCACATCTCCCACCGCATCCCCTCCCACGAACCGGCTGACATTCGGCAGGAAGTAGCACCAGGCATCCGGATGGACCGCGAGGCCGATCCCCGCCGCCCGGACCAGGATCGGTTCCCGGGGGACCACCGCATCCACCATCTCCAGGCCCGACGGGTCGATGCCGGCCAGGAGATGGTTCATCACCGTGTTTCCCCCGATGGCTACATCCAGGATCATGGCGGCGGGGAGATCCGCGGCTGCTGCCAGGGACGCGATAACCCGGTTCGCGCTCTCCGCCGCCGCCTGTTGCAGGAGAGCGGTGCCCCTCTCCCGCTGGCAGAAGGCGATCCGCGTGATCAGCTCCTCGCCGTAGGTGATCTGCGTGTTCAGCCCCGACGCCCTGGCAAGGATCCTGCCGGTGGAGAGGTCGACAAGCAACCCGGCGACCGTTGTCGTCCCCAGGTCGAGGGCCAGGCCGAGGAGGGGGGAGAGGGTGGCGGCTGGGGCCGCGGCGATCACCTCGGGATACCCCCCTGTCCGGGAGATCGCCGCGGCGGCACCCTCCCCCAGCTGGCAGGCAGCCCGGGAGAGATCGCCGCTCACCCGCGGCCGCGGACCACTATACCCTGTGAAGCGCACCGAACGGACATCCGTGAAGAGATCATCGCAGGAGGCCAGGTCGATGGGATGGCAGGTCACCGCGGGGTCCGGGCGGTCCACGGACCCCTCCACCGCGATCAGGATCTGGGGGCTGTCGATCCGGCTCTCCACCGGGACGGTGATCTCCACGTCGCTTTCCGCCCGCGAGAGGCAGGCCAGCCGGTAGCCTGCCACGATCTCCCGTTCCGAGAGGAACTTGCGTTCTCCCGGGAGAAGGCCGCTCACGCCAACAGCCGGGGCGATGATCCGGCACTTGCCGCACTGGCCCTTTCCTCCGCAGATGGACTCGATGGGCACTCCCGCCGTGCGGATGGCGTCCAGCATGCGGGTTCCGGGCTTCACTTCCTGGACCCGGTTGAAGGGGAGGATGAGAATCCGGGTCTTTGGGTCCATGGCGTGTTCCTCGCTTCACGGGATGCGGATACCGCAGCGGTGCCCTTCACGAGGGCTTTTCCGGGGGCCATTTCGTGGAGAGGAAACCGGGCAGGCCTGAGGAGTCCTTCGGGCCCACGAGCACCCTCCAGCCGGTCGCCTCCTCGGTCTCCCCGGACAGGCGGGCGGCGAGGCCGGGGATGACCAGGTACCGGTGGTCCACGGTGCGTTCGACCTCCGAGGACTTCACCGCACCGGCAATCGTCGCGGCAGTCAGGTAGCGGCCGGCCACCGCCGACTCCACGCTGATGCCACCCGTATCCACCACCAGGAGATGGCAGTCTGCGTGCCCCCCCTTCAGGTCGGATTCCACCGTGAAGAACGTCAGGGCATAGTTGGTGGTGATGATGACGGGCGAGGACCGGTCCGGGTTCCCGACGGGACGGAGGCCGGCCTCGACAGAGACCGGGCGGCGGGGGTCGGTGTACAGGTTGAACCGCCAGATCAGCTGCGGGAGGAGGGTCCACCCCTCCAGGCTGTGCATGACGAGCAGGTCGGCATAGCGCGTGAGGAGGAGCGCCGCAAGGCAGGCCTCCTTCCACTGCACCAGTTCCGGGGCCATCTCCTCCCCCAGCCACGCGGCCATGGGCACGCCCAGGAGGGGATAGCCCAGAAGCTCGTCGCTGGCCTCGAAGGCTGCCCGCCGGATATCGGTGAAGGCCTGGACCGTTGCCGCAAGCCCGCCATCGGTGAAGGAGCCCGGGTCCAGCACCAGGTCATCGATGCCGCAGGATCGCAGGGTCTGCACCAGGCTCCGGAGCAGGGCGATATCCCCCGGTGCGATGGCAACCAGGGGACAGTGGTGCGCAAGAGCCAGGTCCGCCATGGCCTTCCAGTTTCCTTCCGTTGCACCGTAGAGGAGCGGCCTTCTCTTCCCGATCTCTTCCAGGGCCGCGGCCATCACCGCCGGGTCCAGGGTGCAGAGGATCAGGGGGAGATCCGTGAGGGATGCGACCTGCCCGACGGCACGCCGGAAGGTCCCGGGATCCCCCGAGGCTGCCCGGACGGCAATGGCATCGAGGGTGAGGTCCCGGCCGATGTACTGGTACGAGAAGGAGGAAACGGACTTCACCCGGGCCTCCCGCTCCTTCTCCGGAAGGGTGTCGGCCACTTCAATGGCAATGGGGGCGGGGTTGGAGTAGGTGAACTCGTGCCGCAAGAGAACGTACTTCCCCCCGGCGACGACGGCCCGGTCTCCGGTACCGATGGTAACAGCCCGTACAGGGGGGGCAAGGAGCGCCAGGAGCCCGGCATACGCCTGCGCCGATTCCGGCCGGAGGATCGGGGGGCATGCCTCAGGGAGGACCTCCCGGTTCACCAGGCGCGTGGCGAAGGCCATGCAGTTCGTCTCCCCGCACTCGCCGCAGTTCGTCCGGGGCAGCCGCTGGTACACCTCGATGGGGCTCACCTCCCGGATGGACTTTCGGTGTTCGGCCATTCTCCTCCCTTCTAGATCTGCACCGTGGTCCAGCTACAGTAGCGGTCGATATCCGGCGCCGCCAGGCGGTGGAGCTCCCCTGCCATCTCCCGCACGGTGCGGATGGCGGCCGGGTGCATCATCATGAAGAGGTCCACCCCTGCCGTGAGAAGGATCAGGGCATTGATGGTCTCCCAGAGGGGTCCCCGGATCTCCTGGGGCCCGTAGGCAGGATCCAGCTTCATCCAGGCCTCCCGGGCCGCCCAGGCATTCGTGCATCCGGAGGCGGTGGGATGCGAGAGCTCGGGGTCGCCCATCAGTGCCGCCTGGCGTGCCCGCTCGTGGATGGTGAAAGAGTACTCCAGGCCGTACCCCAGGGCGACGGTGGTGAGATCCATGATGATGTTCTCGGGGGGGAGGTGGTCGTAGAGCCGCCGGTTCAGCTCCCGTGCACTGTTCAGTTCCAGCGGCGAGAACGCGATGACCCGGTGCCCGTGGGCCTTTGCCGCCCGGGCCACCACCTCCAGGGTCCGGGCCTCTGCCATCTCATGGGTCACGGAGTTGAGGAGAAGCCGCTCTCCGTCCGCCATCTCGGCCACCTCCGCGAAGACAGCCGCATCCTTCTTCGGGTCCCCGCAGCCTCCGATGATCAGCGGGACATCCACCGCCTGGAGCACCGTTTCCACGGTCTTTGCCGCGATCGCCGGAGGGGTATCCCGGATCAGGGGATCGGTGGAGAGGAGGTGGACGGTGACCATCTCGGCGCCGTATCGTTCCACCAGGCGCTTCGCCCACTCGCCGGGATCGTCCAGGACCTCTTCTACGTGCCGTCTCAGGGCTTTGGGCAGGGGGACCCGGTAGTCAAAGACATCCATGGCGATGACAGGGAGGTGGGGCGGCGGGGCCTCGAGCCCACTGTAGGCGGGGGCCGCGGCTCCCCCGATCGTCACCGTCCTCCCCCGCGATCCCCCTTCGGCCTTCGTCGCACCCAGGACCACCTCCCGGATCCGTGCCGGGTACTCCGGGCGCACCGGCGCAAACGTCTCGCGCAACAGCTCCTGCGGATGGGCCGGGAGCCGTGCCGCTTCGGCAGCGGAGCCACAGGCAGGGCCGGGACCCCCGGGGGCCCCCAGCGGGATGAAGAGTTCCAGGTCCCCGATGTCCAGGCTGACCTGCTCCAGTTCCACCTGCTTCACCCGGGTGAGCATCTCACGGAGCTCGGGGAGCAGTTCCAGCAGCCCCTCGATTCCCCGCCTCCGCGGCTCTCCCTCCGGCCCCATCTCAGCCTCCCCTCTCCTCCTTCCGGGGGATCACCGGCTGGATGATCACCCGCTCGGCATGGATCCGGGCGTTCTTGAAGATGATCCGGAACCCTGCCGCGGTGACCGGCAGGTCGCCGGCCGCAAATACCGCGGATGCGGGGATCTCTCCCGGGCGGGGCTGCGATTCCGCGGCGGTCCACCTCGCAGTGACCGGGTGCTGCACCTTTGCGAGATATGCCTTCAGTTCCGGGACCGTCTTTGCGACCTCCTCGGTGGCGATGCAGTCCCGGATCCCGGCGGGGATGAAGTCCTTCACCCGCTCCTTCACCTCCTTCGGCATCCAGACGACCCGGCCATAGCCACCGTCAGCCTGGAGGAACTTGGGCGACCGCATGTACTCGATGGAGATCCCGTGGAACCCGTCCACCTGGCGGCCGCCGGCGGTGGAATCCGCCAGGGTGGAGAACGGGAGGCCGTTCACCGTCACGTCCTTGTATCCCCGGTCCACGATCCCGAAGCCCTCCACCTCGGGGACGTAGAAGGCGATGGCCTCGAAGCAGCCGCAGGAGGTATGGGGGTACCCGAAACCCGAGTACAGCCAGACCCGGTGCACCGATCCCATGGACCCCTTCTTCGCGGCCTCGTTCACGCCTCCGTACTCCCCCTTCACGGCATCGGTGCACTCGCCCTTCGCGATGGGGTAAATCGATCCCTTGGGATCGATCCGCGCCGCAGCCCTCCCGTCGAACCAGCTGATGGCTCCGCAGTTGGGGAACCGCTGGGGCGTGATGATGCAGATGTGGCTCGGGGCAAAGGACTGGCAGAGG
This sequence comes from Methanomicrobiales archaeon, assembly GCA_028678635.1. The sequence continues at coordinate 54 of JAJRDC010000047.1, read as the reverse complement.
GCGCAGGCGTAGAAAGCGTCCACCTCCTCGTCCGAGATTCCCCGTGCACGGGCG
>JAJRDC010000023.1 GCA_028678635.1 Methanomicrobiales archaeon | reverse complement strand
CGGGTATCTGAACACGGCCATGAGCAACATCAACGAGGCCAATACCGCCCTTGACCGTGCCTATTCGCAGCAGTCCATTGACCAGTCCCAGCAGACCATCGACAGTGTCATCGGCCTGTACAACGAATTCACCGTGAACCGGTCCCTGAAGGTGACAGATCCCCGGCTGGTCCCCATCACGCAGAAGCGTGACTTCGCCATCAGCACCCTCTCCAGTGCCAAGGATGACCAGGCCGCCGGCTCCTATGCTTCTGCCCGGGCCAAGGCGGTGGAGGCAGGTGTCCAGGCCCAGGAGGCATGGAACCTCTCCCTGGACCTGAAGAAGGAGCTGGAGAGCGGCTTCTTCTCCTTCAATTTTGACATGAGCGGGATCCTCCTGCCCCTGGGGATTATCCTCATCATTGTCGCCTCCGTGGGCGGTATCTATTACTATAAGAAGTACCGGACCTGGGACGAACTGGGCTGAATCCTTCCCCGCGCCCTTCCTTCTCCTTTCAGAAAAGGAATACCTGGAAAGCGGATGCCCACGGATGGTGCCGTCGCGCCCCCCGTTAGCTCCTGAGGGGGATCTTCGAATATGATGTGGCGGGTGGCTGAAAAGTTGCCTCCAGTGAGACGCTCACGGGGGCTCACCGCCCCGGCGCGTGGGCGCCCCCCCGCCGCTCCCTGAGGGGTTTCTTCGAATACGATGTGGTGGGTGGCCGGAATCGCTGACTTCAAGAGAGACGCTCACGGGGGCTCCGCCCCCGCCGCGTGGGCACCCCCCGACGGTGTACCGGGATTGCAGTTCACACCGGTAAAAATTGGCGTGGTGTACCATCCTCATCGGGGAGGGACCGGGAGGGGGCATGCCACCTCCCGCACCATGGCCATGAAACTGCATGTGACTCGGATAAGGAGGATAACCAAGGCATCCTTACTGCGGGGGGGAGGCATTCCTCCTCAGGTCGGCGAACGAGTGGGGAGAGCCTCAGGGAGTTCCTCCTCCCCGCAGGAGTATCGTCAGGTCCACCCAGGGGTCGTTTCGATGCCGTCGTGCCCTGTCCACCCGTCAGGAGCAGAAATTGCCTGAGAGGCATTTGCCAGGGTGAAAATATCCAGGTTCATGGATCCGACCTTTCCATCCCGCTTGAAGTAGTATTCCAGCACACGGTGGGGAACATTGTCTGACTGCTCGATATCGTACCAGCTGAACCAGTAGTTCAGGCGGTAGGTACGCTTCTCGTAGCCGTTGAGGGACGCGTACGACTCCACATCGTAGGCGATGATCACGTCGTAGGGCTCCCGGTACAGGATATCCTCGTCCACCCTCCGGCTGAAATAGCTGATATTCTTCCCTGCATCTCCCCGGAAATACCAGGGAAGGGGCCAGTAGTTCTTGGAGGAGATGGCCACCCGGTCCGCGTGCTCCACGAGAGCCATCACCTCCCGCATCTGCTCCGAGTTCTGGACCTGCACGATGGGCTCGTTCATGTCAGCCGGGACGAAGGCCACGTGCCAGGTACAGAGAGCGAGGAAGATCACGGAGATTACAGCGATGATGGTCTTCGTATCGGTCAGCCGGTACACGGCCACAACGGCCATGGGGAGAAGCTGCTGGAGGATCAGCCAGGGGACCTTCTCGCCGATGTACCCGTAGGCTGCCATCGAAAACACCATCCAGAGGATGCAGAACCGCGTGAACTCATCCTGTTTCAGGTTCCGGATCCCTGCCCCCATCTGGGCAAGGGACCGGGAGACCAGCTCCCCCATCTCCGGTTCCCCGCTCCGGCCCCGGACGCGATCGAACCACCGTTTCAGGCGGTACCCGAGGTCTGTTTCACCCAGAAGGAACTGGCCGGCACCGTAGAGGGCAAGGAGAAAGATGGGCAGCTCGTAGAGGAGCAGCAGGAGGACATAGAAGTAGGGCGGGCCGCAGAGCCGGCACTGTTCGTGCATGGACGTCCAGTGCTCGAAGGCCCTCTGGGCTCCGGTCGTGAGGGTCTCGGGATGGGCACCCAGGGCACTGTACAGGAGGGCCGAAACGCCAGCGATCACGATCACCGCGCCGATCAGGTGGATCTTCCACTCGGACGGGAGCCGGAATTTCCCCTTCCAGAGGGCGTACACGAAGTAGAGGCCAAAGATGGCCAGGATCAGGGGGAACTCCTCCTTGCTGCAGAGCCCGCCGGCAACCCCCAGGGCGGCGAGAAGGGCATACCGGCCCTTCCCGGTATCCAGGTACAGGAAGAGGGCCACGACCAGCAGCATGGTGAAAAAGAGCATGAAGATGTCGTGCCTGAGGAAGCGGGAGAAGTAGACCATGCTGGGCGAGACGGCAAGGAAGAGGGCCGCGACCAGGGTCTCCCGCTTCCCCAGGAATCCATGGCGCTGCAGCGGGAGGAGGAGCAGGATGATGAGGCATCCCAGGAGGGAGGGGATGAGCCTTCCCACGAGGTCGCTCTCGCCGAAGAGCTGGAACATCCCCGCGGTCACGTAGTAGAGGACGGGCCCGTGATAGGAGGGATCATAGGACCAGATCCCCTCGTGGAGGAGCCGGTACGCGAACCAGGCGTGGATGGCCTCGTCATGGTGGAAGAGCTTGAGGTCCAGGACCGCGAACCTGAGAACGACGGCTGCGGCGAAGATGGCAAAGAAAAGAACTTCAAAGGAGAGCTTCTGCCGGATCCCTGCCGGGATCAGGGCGGCAG
>JAJRDC010000250.1 GCA_028678635.1 Methanomicrobiales archaeon | reverse complement strand
ACCGGTTCATGGCCTTCACCCGCCTGGCTCAGCGGGAGATGCTCCGGTTGCTCAGGGATCCGGCGTCGGTGCCTTCGGAAGCCTTCACAGGGCTCTGGGCAGACCTGGCCGCGGATACCTCACTCCTGGAACGGGCAGGTGGCCAGTTCCTTGCTATCTTCGAGTCGGTCGAGGACCCTGCCTTCGCCCATCACTACGGGGCCCTGCACCGTGTCCGGAGGCGGCTGATCGCTGCCGTCGCGGAGAGGCACGGGCCCCTCCTGGCAGAGATCTATCAGAAGTATGCAGCGGTATCCGCCGGCGACCTGCCCTATGTCGAATCACAGGTGCAGGCCATCCGGGCGAGACAGGTGAAGAACGTGATGCTGGAGACACTGGCCGCACAGGGCACCCCGGAGAGCCAGGGGATGATCCGTACCCAGTTCGGGTCCGCCAATGCGGCCACGGACCGGCTGGTGGCCTTCCGGCTCCTCCTGGAATCCACGGATCCTGATCGGCTCGCGGCCTTTGACAGGTTCCTGTCGGAATCGAGCACGCACCCTGTTGCCTGGGAGGCATTCCTCTCGGCAGTGGCCGGCGCCTCGTGCCCGGACCTCGTGTCCCTGGTGGAGCGGGCGGGGGCTTCGTCCTTCTTCAGGATAGAGCAGGCCAACGACCAGCGGGCCCTCTACGGACGTTTTGCCATGAACCGGAAGGTCTCCCTGGAAACAGACGGCGGGCGTGCACTGCTGGCGCAGATACTCACACGACTCGCTCCGGTCAACGAGACGTCCACCGTCCGGGTCCTGCAGTCGCTGGCCCATCTGGACCGGATGGAGGAGATCCACCGCGTGCCGCTGGTCGGATTACTCCTGGACTTCCTCCGGGCCCTGGATCCGGAGATGCAGGTCACCACGGCACATACCGTGAAGAGACTGCTCCTGGGAGCCCCGGCTTCGGTGCAGGCGTACGAGGCTCTCCACGGGGAGATCCCGGAACTTGCGGAAGTCAGAAAATCAACGGAGGACGCCTGAAGGAGTTCCTCCCCATGTGAGGTGTTATGACAGCAGAAATTGCGATTATGAACCGTGAAGCGGTGGCGGTGGCTGCCGACAGCGCCGTGAGCCTGATGATCGGGATGGCGGAACGGCCGGAAAAGATCTTTACTTCCGCCAACAAGATCTTCAGCCTGTCGCCGGAACATCCGATCTGCATCATGATCTATAACTATGCGAGTTTCATGGGTATTCCGTGGGAGACCATCATCGGGATGTACCGCAAAAAACTGGGATCAGCCACCTTTGATACCCTCTTTGATACTGCCAGCCATTTTATCGATTTTCTCACCCATGATCCCGAGCTGGTTCCCCCTGATGTGGAGGAAAAATTCTTCATCACCAATGTCTACGCCTATTTCCTCTCCATACGGGCGCTCATCCAGCAAAGAGCAAATGAGCTCATCGAGATCCAGAAAGCGATATCAGAAGAGAACATTCAGGAGATTGCCGGAACGATCATCCTTGAGATCCACTCGGGACTGGCAAGTGCGGAATTTTCCCAGTCCATGGACGAATCCCATCAGCAAGAGATAGCCGGGAAGTATGACGATAAGGTAACCGTGGCTATTACAGACGTTTTCGAGAATATCCCCCTCTCCGACGAGGTGATCCGGCAGCTGAAGGAGATCGCCGCTATGTTCTTTGTCAAATCTCCCGGGCCGCTGGATCCCCTGCATGGAAATTTTTCGGGTCTCGTGATCACGGGTTTCGGGGACAAGGATATTTTTCCCTCACTGGTAGCCTATTCCATTGAGGGAAGGATGGGTGAGATCCTGAAATACAGCGAGACCGAACGCACCCGGATCACCTTCGAACAGGGCGCGTACATTGTTCCCTTTGCACAGCATGAGATGGTGGATATCTTCCTGTCGGGGATTGACCCGAGGTTTGAACAGGCGCTCATCGAAAGTCTCTCTGCGTCGTTTCATGCATTACCCGAAGCGATCATTGATGGCATTGAATCCCTTGACGACAATGAGAGAAACCTGCTGAAAACCAATTTCTCTCCCACTGGTGATGAATTGGTCAGGCAACTGACCGAGCATCTGGAGGAGTACCGGAAGGTCAATTATACTCCCATCATCAATGTGGTTGCCTCCCTGCCCAAATCCGACCTGGCCGCAATGGCAGAATCAATGGTAAACCTCACATCCCTCAAGCGGAGGGTGTCGCTGCAGGCAGAAACGGTCAGCGGCCCGGTGGATGTTGCGCTGATTTCAAAGAGTGACGGCTTGATCTGGATCAAGAAGAAGCAGTACTATCAACCGGAATTAAACCCGATAGGACCGGGGCATGGAACAGCGGGGTGAGAAATGACGAAGAAGGGCGAGCAGCCGATGCGCACGTGTCGTTCCGCGAGGGAGTTTGAGCAGATGTTTCTCCCCAAGACCCATGCACGGAAGCACAAGGAACGGGTGATGCACGACCCGGTGAAATTCGGAGAACGCCTGAAGGAGAGGCTCATCAAGGCCATCAGGAAATGAGGAGTGCAGGAACGGTTCCCGGATCAGATGAATCCGGGGGAAGGGCCGGTCTCAACCCGGGGAAGACAGGATATCTGGTACTACCAGGGCCGGGACGCCCTTCAGTTTTTTTTCCCGTCAAGAAACGTCCGGAACTCCTTCAGGAGTGCGTCCCCGTAGGCATCGGCCTTCTTTGACGGCACGTAGTTGAACTCCCGGACCCTTTTCAACAGCTCTTCCCGGATCGCTGCATCGGTGGCCGGGCGGAGCTTCGCCACCTCGCCGAGGATCCAGTCCAGCTTGTCGATGCCCGTCTCCTTGCCGTCGATGAGAATCCGGCGGATCCCGATCTCCGACGGCGGTATCCCACCGCAGACCGTGCAGTACTTCCCCTCCTTGTCAATGGTCATTGTCTCATCCGCGGATCATGGTGAGGGACATCTTGAACCGGGTGACGGCCGAGAGGGCATGGGGGGTGTTCGCCGGGAATATGATCGTCTCCCCCTCCTTCACGGGGTGGGTCCCCCCTGCCACCCAGACCTCACACTCGCCGTCAAGGATCGTGACCACCGCGTCGTAGGGCGCCGTGTGCTCCGACAGCCCCTCGTCCTTATCAAAGGAGAAGAGGGTGATGGACCCCGAAGGGTTGTTCACAATCATCCGGCTCGCCACCGTTCCCTCCTGGTACGCCACCAGCTCCTTCAGCTGGAGCACCTTCCCCCGCAGTTCCTCGCGTGCCTTCTCGGTCATGGTTCTCCCGGATC
>JAJRDC010000223.1 GCA_028678635.1 Methanomicrobiales archaeon | reverse complement strand
AGCGGTTCATCGGGGAGTCCGGGTCGAACTACATCTACAAGTACATGAACATCTTCCGCGATGCGGTTGCGCTGGGGGGGAGCCCGGACCGGATCGGCCAGATCGTACACACGTCGATGCTCGAGCAGGTCCTCCTCCGCGAGAAGCGGCACATGATCGCCATGGGGTTCGTGACGCTGCTCGTACCCATGCATGCGGCCATGATCGCCATCCTCATGTTCCTCTTCTCCATCATGCTCACGATGTCCAAGGCCATCGTCAATGTGATGGCGACCCTGGGGGCAAACGATGCCGCGCTGTCCAGCTCATCGACTGTCGGGGGCATGGTCTCCGGCATGAATATGTTCGTCAATTTCCCGGAAGGCCAGATGACCACCTATGTTGTCATCATCATCACCCTCCTCACGATCTCCAACATCCTGGCAGGGAAGATCGTGTACGGTGGAGACCGGTACATCACCTACCTCTTCACCTCCATCCTCACGGTCGTGAGCGGGTTTATCTTCCTCGTTGCTCCCATAGTGGTGAACATGTTCTTCAATTTCCCGACCTTCACAGGGGTGTAGCATGAACCCATGGATTCGCCGCCTGGCCATGGTGCTGGGGATCCTGATCCCGGGCCTCATCATGATCTCCCTGCAGGTGGACCCGCTCATCCTCTTCACCGAGCTGGGCCTGATTGCCATCATCATCCTGTTTGCCTCCGGTTCTGTCACTGCCGCCGATTTCCAGAACCTGCGAAAGGGTGCCCGGATACCACCGGTCCAGGAACCTGCGGTGGCTGCTAAGAAGGTGGAACACTTGCAGGCCGGGGAGGAGGCAGGAGCGAAGACATCCCGGTTCCGGGCATTTTCCCTTACCCTCGGAACGGTAGCCGCGGTCGCCAGGGAACGGTGGAAGATCTGGCGTGCAGGGAAATCCCATGTGGAGGCCATCGACCATGCGCTGGATCAGGCCGTCCCTGCTTCATCAGTGCGAACCCCCCCACAATCCCCTTCCCAGCTGTCACACGGCGCCCCCAGGGCCACACCCAGGGGACCGGGAGGGGACCCCTTCCAGGATCTCCTCAATGCCAATTTCGAGCCGGTCCTGCTGGAGGACGAGGTACCTGCAAAGGAGAGGGAGAAGCCGGTGAAAACTGGAGTGAAACCGGCAAAGGACAGCACGGTTCCTGTGACAGCGCCGAAACCGGAGAAAGCCGGCAGGGATACGGTTAGGCCGGGAAAGGAAGGGACCACGTTGGGATTGGACAGTCTGATCCCGGTCGCCCCACCGAAACCTGAAGCGGCCCCGATTCCCCCTGTCCCCCCGGTTGGCCCGAAAAAAGAGACGACAACGGTAAAAAACCCGACAGTGAAGGCGGAGAGCGTTTCGTCTCTACCGGTACCGGACACGGGAGTGTCCCCTCCCCCTATCACCTCCCCGCAGGCTGGTACCGCCAAGAATGGCTCATGGGAGATCCCGAAGAGAGGGAGCGAGAAGACGACCCCCTCCATCCCCGGTCAACCCCCGGCAGGCGGAAGCCCGGCATCCTCTTCGGTGACCGTCACGGTGACAGAGACCACCCCGAAACCAACCCCCGAGGCCGCGGCAGCCCCCGCGGGGGCTGATGAGGATATTCTCATCTTTGCTCCGGAAGCCCATGGTACCATGGAGGACATGCTGGACACTCTGAGGCAGGATGACACCCGGGTGAAGAGGAGCGACGACTCCAGCCTTTTGCGGCGCCTGCAGGGTGTACAGGTACAGGGAAAGGACCTGGAGGATGATCTCTCCGCACTGCTGAAGGAGCTGAAGTAGGAAAGGCCGGTTCCACGGGGGACCCGGAAGGAACCGGATACCCATGAAAGAATCCATATCAGCGATCGGGCGAGACGGGCCCGGAAGGGGGAGGGGTGGTGGGGCAACCGTCCGGGCCGCCGCCGTGGTTCTCGGGGTGCTGCTCCTGGCCGGCCCGGCCTCCGCGGGAATCACCCTCTATTCTCCCTCTTCCTCATCCATTGCCTCCGCGGGTGTCCTGGATTTCGCCGAGGGGATGAACGGGGAGATCTACGTTGCCACCGATGGCGGCCTCTCCGTATTTGACGACGGGTGGGTGACCCTCCGAACCACCACTCCCCTTGCCAACGGCAGCATCCTCTCCAGCCATATCCTGGCAGTGGAGACGGATCACCGGGGATTCATCTGGGTCGGGTACCCCGACGGGCTGCAGATACTTGCAGGACCGGAGATCATCACCATCCGGGACCAGCAGTTCCTGAAGAGCCTGAATATCAATACGCTGTACCGGAACGGCGATGAGATGTGGGTGGCCACCGGTTCGTCGGGCGTCCACCGCTGGCGCAATGGCACCTGGCACCATGTGGTGCCCTGGGGAGAGGAAGGCCTGGGGGCTTACGAGGTACGATCCATTGCCGCGGACCCGGACTCCGGAGCCCTCTACCTCGCCTCTTCCGACAACGGTGTGTGGGTGGCCTGGGCCGGTCAGGGTCCCCTGAGGTTTACCCGCCTCCTGGCCCATGTACCGGGAGAATCCACAGGGACAAGGATCCGTTCAGACCCGTTCGGGGGAATCTACCTCTTCAACCGTACCACCATCCTCCGCTATGCGGACGGGGAAGGGATCCGCGAGGTCCGGTTCACGCCGGATCTCGTAGCCGCGGATGTCACCATCTATGACATGGCCATCGCCCGCAATGGGATGATCTGGCTTGCCACCGGCAACGGTATCTATGGATGTGCAGATGGGAAGGTGGCCGTGCACCTGATGGCCGGTGACGGCATCGGCACGGACGCAGTAAAACGGATCTTTGCAGACCGGCAGGGAAGGATCTGGTTCGTCACCACGGAAGGGGTGGGGTACCTTCCCGCGGTCCTCGCGGAGGGCACCCCGATCCCGGTGTATATCGGAGAGACGGCCGTGGCGGGAACCCCTGCCGCCACCATCACCATTGTCCCCGGGGATCTCCCCCCCCCGACACCCCTGATATCGGTGACAATCTTTCCGGGGCCCGGGGAGCCCCCGCAGGATTCGTTCTCAGGATTCTTCTCGAGTATCCTCCGCCGGCTGGGGGAGCTCTCTCACCCGGGACGGTGAGGGGGCAGCCTCTCTCCCGTTACCGTGGGATCGCCAGGACCTGGGTCGTGTACCCGTCCACGCAGTCCAGGAGCGCCTTCCTCGCGCGGCGGCCCCTGGAATCGTCGTTCCCAAAGATGTCGTGGACAAGGTATTCCAGTACCGGCAGGAGGAACCGGGTGTTCCCGGGGTTCCGGCGGAGCTGCTGGAGGAGCACGAGGGCTTCCTGCCCCCGGGTGGTGACGGCGGTGAAGCAGAGGTCCTGGAGCCGGAGGATCTCGGGATCCATCCCCTTCTGGAGGGCCATGGTCCTGAAGCCGTCGTAGGTGGGCTGTCGTCCCGAGAGAAGCGAGAGCTTGAGCCCGTAGTAGACCGGTTCCAGGGAATCGGGGAACTGACTCATCATCTGCCGGACTACAGAAGCGGCACCGGTCCCGTCCCTCTGCTCAAGGCGGAAATGGTACATCTCCCTCAAAAACGGCATGTCGTCGCTGAACCGCTCGTTCGCGATCCGGAGGAGCTCGACCTTCATATCCCGGTTTCCCTCCTGGGTGGCCTTCTCCAGCCCCACCTCGATGAGTCCCCGTTCGCGGGGCAGCCACTCCAGGGCGCTCGTCAGCATCAGCCAGAAGGCCTGTCTCAGCCAGGGCTCCTCCTCCTCCCGGGCCTGGAGAGCCCGGACGGCATGGATCGGGGGCTTTTTCTGAGCCATCTGGAGCATCTCCTCCCGCGCCAGGAGCTCATGCTCCCCGGGGCGGCCGACAATGCCCTTCTCCCGGCCGTCCGCCATCTCCCGGAGGGAGAGCATGTAGTACCCGTAGGCCACGGCGGCGGCGATCATGGCATCGCGGTCCGTGTACTCCTGGAGGAACGGGATTGCATGGACGAACTCCTCGGACTTCAGGAGGCGCATGCCGGCCATGACATCCAGGCCCATCTTCCCGTCCCTGCCCTTTGTGAACCGCTGGGCGTTCCCGATGACCTTTTCAACGAACGGGAGCTCGCAGCCCTGCGGGGAGGTATCTAGGATCTCGTAGGTGACAAGGTCAATGAACTCGTCGTAGGTCTCGCTGTCCAGGTCCGGAAAGGAGTTGTCCAGGGTGGAGACCACCTGGCCGTAGAAGACCGGGAGGTACGCGGAGATCTCCTGGATGTTCCTGTCAATGTACT
>JAJRDC010000176.1 GCA_028678635.1 Methanomicrobiales archaeon | reverse complement strand
GGGGAATCGTGCCGGCCGAGGCGGCCACGTTCGCCAGTGAGACCCTGGAATCCCTGCTCGGGCGGTTCCGGGCGATCCGCGACACGGTCACCGCCAGGATGGACCCGGATGTCTTTGACAGACACTCTCTCATCACCCCCACCTGCGGGATTCAGGGGGCGGACGAGGCCACGGCGGTCCGGATCATGGAGGTGGCGGCGGCCATTGCCGCCCGGGTGCGGGGAGGGGACTGATGGGGGGGCCCTGCCGCATCGCCGTTACGGGAAAGGGCGGCACCGGCAAGACCACCATCGCCTCGCTCCTGGCCGCCTCCCTCATCTCGGCCGGCAGCCAGCCCATCCTCACCGTGGACGCAGATCCCAACGCCAACCTTCACGAGGCGCTGGGGCTCGCCGTGGCAGAGACCCTGGGGTCCATGCGGGAGGAGGCCTTCACCCGGGCCATCCCCCCGGGCATGTCCCGCACGGCCTTCCTGGCGATGCGGTTCCGGCAGGTGCTTGTCGAGTCCGACGGCCTGGACCTGATCGCCATGGGCCGCCCCGAGGGCACGGGCTGCTACTGCTTTGCGAACAACCTCCTCTCGGAGGCCATGGAGACCCTCCAGCGGGGCTACCGGCTCGTGATCATCGACTCAGAGGCAGGGATGGAGCATATCAGCCGGGGCACCATCGGCAGGCCCGATCTGATCCTGGTGGTCACCGATCCCGGCATGCGGGGGATGCGGACCGCCACCCGGATCCGGGAGATCGCCGTCTCCCTGGGCCTGGATCCCGCCACTATGCACCTGGTCATCAACCGTGACAGGGGCATCCCGGCCACCGATGGTTCCCTGCCCCTCCCGCTCCTGGCCCGGATCCCCGAGGACCCGGCGGTGCAGGAGGCGGACCTGGAGGGGCGGCCCCTCGTATCCATCCCGCCATCGTCGCCATCGCGGCGCGCGGTTGCAGAACTCGCTGGGAAGATTCTCGCGATCTGCGGCGGGAAGCGGGAGGGCTGAAACGCCCCCGCGGCCCCGGATGCGGTATCCGCCCACCACACCGTGTCGGTGGAATCCATTCGCGCGTGTACTGCTGAGACGCTCTCGGGGGCTCCGCTGAGGCTCCTCCCCCGCCGCGTGGGCACCCCCCGCAGGTGTTCCGGATTCCCGTGACGCACCGTTCTCACTGACCGACGTGGCTGTCTATCCTGATGGGGGAGGGACCGGGAGGGGGCCTGCCCCCTCCCGTACGAGTCACCGAAATCTGCACATGCTGCCAGAATATCCGGAAAACCGACCGTTCTCCGATGATTAGGATCAGGGTCCGCGCTCAGTTCTCCCGGTTCCCGTCCCTCTTTACCCGGGAGCCGGCCTCCAGGGAGAAGGGTCCCTTGCCGTTGCCCGTGAGATCGCATTGCTCGACGGTGGCCGCACCGTTGCGGTATGCCCAGAGGCCCACGTCCCGGTTCCCCGTGACGATACACCGGCGAAGGACCGGGTTGCCCTTCTCCTTCACCGTGACTCCGCTGTACTGGTTGCCCGTGATCCGGCAGTCCTCGAGGAGCCCCCTGCCTTTCCCGGCAACGCTCACACCGAACCTGCCGTCCCTGATCGTGCACCCCGTGAGGACTGGGTTGCCGCCGCCGGAGATGAAGACACCGGCCGCCATCCCCTCGATCTCGGTTTCCGTGACCCGCCCCCGGCCTCTGTCGATCACCTCGATGCCGAAGTTCCCGTTCTGGATCCGGCACCGCGTAACCTGGGGATCCGAGAGGTCGGCCACCGAGATGGCGGCATGGCGGCTGGCGGTGATGGTGCATCCTTCGATGGTACCTTTCCCCCGGGCCGAGACGCCGATTCCGGTCTGGCAGTCCTCCAGGCGCGTGGACCGGATGACCGGATCCGCCCCCCCCGCGATCACGATCCCCTTCGGGGGCTGGGGGATGCGGCATTCGTCCACGGAACCCCGGGCCCGGTCCAGGAAGGCCACGCCCCGGGCGGCCCCCCAGCCCATAGTGCAGCGGCGGAGGACGGCCGAGGATCCGGAGCCCTGGACCAGTACCGAGGTCTCTCCCCCGGCCACCACCGAGTCCTCGACAATGGCAAGCCCCTTCTTCACTAGGAGCGCCACCGAGCCTGCTGCTGAGGAGCCTTCCCGGAGCGTCACGCCGTGCAGGTAGAGGGCCCCCCCCTTCACCGTGATCCCGGTCGGACCTGCCGCCTCCAGGATCACGGAGGTGGCCGGGCCCTCGCCGATCACCTCCAGCGCCCGGTCAACCGTGACCTCCTCCCGGTACTGGCCCGGCCGGAGAAAGATCCGGGTTCCTGGCCGGGCCTCCCGGATCGCATCAGCCACCGTCCGGAAGTGCCCATCCCCTGCCGCGGACACCACAAGGGACGGGAGAGGGGAAGGGGACGTGGAAGGCGTTCCCCCGGTGCCCTTTCCTGCGGTTTCCTTCCGGCTCCTGCGACCGGCCCGGGCTGCCTCCGGGGAGAGGAGACCCAGGGCGATGGCCCAGGAGTGGACCGCCCATACACCCAGCGCCTCATCGATCCCCAGCTCGTCGTGGAACCGCCTCGTGAGCCGGCGGAACAGGGCTTCCCGGGGGACCGAGGAGGAGAGGGTGGCCAGATCCTCCGGTACCCGGAGCCTCTGGGCCGAGACGAGAAGGAAGATCTCCCGGCCGCACCCCGGGCAGGTGTCCCGGAGGAGTCCCTCGGTCCGTTTCGGGTCGCCCGCGAGGGACTTCCCGTACGCGGCAACGAGATCCACCAGGCGTTTCCGGACTGCGTCGGTCATGGTCCACTCATGGTTTTTCCGGCTACTTCTGGATCTCGGCGGTGACGGAGCCCAGGGAGAGGGTGGTGCCGGGGTTTAAGGGAACGGATCGGTCCTTCCCCACTTCCACGGTCTTTCCGTCGGGGAAGGTCACCTTCCAGGCTATCCCGGTCAGGTTCCGGATCCCCCAGATGGAAGGGTTCTGGGGGTGGGGGACCACCCGGGCCACCTCGTCGGTGTCATTTTCCTCCTTCCCCGACGGATTCACGTGCCGGCGAAGGAGGGAGCGGTTTCCGGTGAGGAGGATATGCCAATTGCCGGAGGGGAGGTGGATGACCAGCTTCGGAGGCAGGGAAACCGGGCCGTGGCAGTGCCAGCAGGCCAGGGAGACCTGCCCCGGCTCCCAGAGGTTCTCAGCATGGCACTTCGGGCACGACGTGATGCCGTCCTCCAGCTGCTGGAAGAGCCGCTGCCACTCCCCCTCCGTTACCCTTCGTTTCGGATCCTTCACCCCGGTGGTAAAGGCCCGGGTGAAGAGTTCCTGCAGGGACCGGGGGAGATCCCCCCACCGGAACCGGGCCGTCTCGTAATCCGGGTCCTGTGGGAGGGCATTGGAACGGTCCGCGGGATCAAAGACAAAGACCGGAGTGCCGTACACCTTTTTCTTCGCCGGTATGTCCCAGACCCGGAGCTCGAACTCCCTCTTGCCGTGGAAGGGGTGGTGCCAGACCCAGAGGCTGAAGAGGAGAACTGCCAAGGAGTGCAGATCCGTCTCGGTGGAGGGATCGGCCTCCCCCCGGATCAGCTCCGGCGCCATGAACTCCATGGTTCCCCAGACCTGGCTCTTGGACTGACGGTTCACCCCCACGTTATCGTTGTCGCAGATGAGCACGTCCCCGCTCTGCGGGTCAAACATCAGGTTCCCATCGGAGATGTCCCGGTAGCAGTAGCCGGAGAGGTGCAGGGCCCGGTAGGAGTTGGCCAGCTGGTACGAGATCCGGGTAAGGGCGGCGAATCCCGGCAGGGGTTTCAGGTGGGCCTGCACCTGTCCCAGCTCCGCGAACCGGGAAGTGTCGATGAGATGCATCAGGTATCCGAACTGAGGCGACCTTGGGGCCGTGACCAGGTCCAGGGGCCAGATGAACCGGTTCCCCGCGGCACCCCGGGGCGGTCCGGCCTGCACCAGCGCCCGGATCGCCGCCATCTGGTCCATGGTGGCCTGCGAAGGCTTGTACCACTTCAGTGCCTGCTGCCCGGCGGATCCCTCCACCAGGTACACCTCGCCCTGGGTCCCCTCCCCCAGCTTCCTCCTCACCGTAAGGGTGGTGCCGCGGATCTCTGCCTTCACCTTCTCCCCGGGTGCGATCGTCATACGCTGTCCCCTTCCGTGTTCGCAGCGCCGGTGCCACTGCCCTGTCCTTCAGCGGGTGCCGGAATCTTTTCCGGCTCCAGCCATGCCAGGGCCACCGTGATATCATCACCACTCCCGTCACGGGAGAAGGAGTCCAGCCAGCCGGGGAGCGATCCTGCCACCCGTTCGATCCCATACTCGTGGATCCGGTCCACCAGGGACCGGGCAAACATCTGGAACTCCTCCTCGCCGGGACCGGCAAAGGAATCGGAGAGGCCGTCGGTCGCGAGCATGAGGATTCCCCCGCTCCCTGCCGGGAGCTCGGCGGTGTGCCAGCACTCCTGCACGTTCCGGGAGGAGAGGGAATGGGTCACGGAACCGAGGAGTGCAGGGTCCTTCTCCACCGGGGTCTCCACCCTGCCGTCCGGGCGGACCATCAGGATATCGCCGTCCCCCAGCTGGGCCAGCAGGATCCGCTCCCGGGTGACCACGGCCAGGAGGAGGGTGGTGCCGTACCGGGTCAGGATTGGGTGAGGATCCCCCTGCTTGTCGCCGGGAACAGCCGCATCCGCCAGCACCTTCCGGGCCCATCGATCCGTCACCCGGGCAGTCAGGGGGATTGAGGGCGCCACCGGATCTCCTGATGTGGCGGCCGAGAGGGACTGGATCACCTCCTCCACCCCCGCATCCACGGCCAGGGCCGCCCCCAGATGGGAGAGGTCGTGACGGCGGTCCCCGTGGCCGTCGGCCACGGCGAGGACCATGAGCGGCTCGGCGAGAAAGGTCCCTGACCAGAGGGCCACCGCATCCTGGCACGGCTTCCTGTTCCGCAGGTGGGAGGCCCCCCGGGTACTGCACCCGAAGGCCCACCCCAGGGGTGAACCGCACAGTGAGGGACCTTCGGAGCCACGGTCCATGGGCGGCTCCTAGAAGGGCTCGGTGCTGGACGTGATGGAAGGCGGCGGCGGGGAGAGGGCAACGTTCGTCCCCTCATCCGAAAGATCCTTCGACTTCGACCGGGAGGAACTGAGCGTGGCCTCCGTGGATGCCCACTTGATGAAGTTCAGCAGGTCCTCGGGGTTGTGGGCCTTGAGGAGGCCCACCTTCTCCTGGTTCACGAACTTCAGGAGCTCAGCCTCGTTGTAGTCCGCGTCCTCGCCGATGGCAATGGCGAGCCGGATGGACTTCATCCCCCAGGGGATTCGGTTCAGGTCTGTGATGGCCTTCGTATACTCCTCCTCAGGATCGGTGCAGTATCCATCGGAGATCAGGATGCAGACGGGGGGAAGGCCGCGACGGGGCATCTTCTCCACGGAGAGCTCGGTGGAGAGGAGCCTGATGGCCTGTGCCGTGGAGGTCAGGCCGTCGGCAGAGAGCTCAGGCCAGAAGAACTGGTCCAGGCCGACCGGTTCCGGGCCCACGTGCCAGGCAGCATCATCGGAGAACCGGATGGCCCGCATCATCACCTGCACCTGCGGGTGGGCGGAGACGGCGTTCTTGATCAGGGGGATCGATTCCCGGATCGCCTGGTTCAGGGTGGCGATCTTCTTCCCGCCCATGGATGCCGAGTGGTCCGTGAGCCAGAAGAAATGCAGCGTGCGCCGGGCAACCCGGCCGTCGGGAACAGGTATCTCATTGGGCAAGAAAAATCACTCTCCG
>JAJRDC010000272.1 GCA_028678635.1 Methanomicrobiales archaeon | reverse complement strand
GACCGCCTTCACCGACCGCTTGGACCGCTCCCACCGGGGCGTGTGCTTCACGTCGTCCAGCGGGATCACGTAGATCTGTTCCTTCAGTTTCTCCACCATGGTCTATACCTTGAGAGTGCTCTTCCGCCAGTTGCGGCGCTTGGGGTGGGTGGATACCGCCCTTTTCGTCTTCATCATCACCCAGGCAGGCACCCGGCGGTTCTGCTCGCAGGCCCTGCCCAGCCGTATCTTCAGTCCTTTTGTGAGTTTGCTCATAGGTCACCTCGTGGGGATTGGCCCGGCCCCCAATTACATCCGCCGGATATTGAAATCCTTCTTCGCCGGGACGATCTGCCGGAGGAGCTCCTTCAGCTGCGCGTCCGTGATCTTCTGCTTCAATCGGCCGCTCTGGGCGAGGAGCACCAGCTGCTGCTCGATAGCACGGGCGAACTCGGGCTTGGTCAGGCGGATGTTGTTCAGCCGCTCCCGGGCCTCGGGCTCCAGGATCTGCATGAGCACCAGGTGAATCTGGGCATCGGCCTCCTGCTGGCGGCGGAGCTCCTCCTCCATCACCTGCTGGTCTGCCGTCTGTCTCTGGAGTTCCGCCATCCTGCGCCGGCGCAGGGCCGCGAGTTCGTCGTCCCCCATGGATCTGTCCCGGCTAGTACCGCGAGAGGTCTGGGACCTTCTCGGCGGCGGTCGTCTTCAGCCCCCGCGCGACCGTGTCCAGGAAGGAACGCCCTGCGGCGGAGATCTGCCGGCCTTCCTTCCCCTTCTCCACAAAGCCGGTGGCCTCCAGCTGCTGGAAGATCTTGCGCAGGATCGATCCGCTCCCCTTCCGGAACTGATAGGGGCTGGATCCCCGGTCCCTCTTTCCCCCGTAGGCGGTGCGCATCCGCTGCACGCCCACGGGCCCATCGACGTAGAGCCGCCGGAGCACTGATGCAGCGCGGAGGTACCACCAGTCCGGGTTCTCGGGCGGCATCTGCTGGTGCACGCCGGTCTTCACGAAGGGGGCCCATTTCGGGGGTGAAAGCTCCTTCTTCCCCCGGAGCTCCTCCGCGGCCTTCGGGATCAGCAGGTCCGCCGGCACGTCATACACTGTGGTCATACAATCACCCACCACTTCAAACCTAATGGCAGTCTTTACCTATTGGTTCAGAAGCTTTTTATATATTTCGAGGAGGCTTCCCCGGTCTTTCCCGTCGTGCGGCGAGTACCACCGTCCGGCCCCGGACGTCCACCACCTCTGATCCGGTCCGGGCCGCGAGATCTGCGGGATCCACGTCCGCGCTCTGGAGCCACCGGATCTTTACCACCTTCCGGTCATCCAGCTGGCGGGTCACCTCCTCAACCGCCTCGGCGGTGACGCCCCGTTTCCCGATCCATACCGTGGGTTTCAGTTCATGTATCGTGCGTCTGTCCATCGCTCCTCCTCTCCAGCCGGTACCTCCGCTGGCGGCGACACCGGAGGCACGTGGCCACCACGGTCCCCCGCCGGATCCTGACCCGCAGGTTCACCCCCGGCACGAGGAACGCCCCGCACCGGCGGCAGTAGCGCCGCCGGAGGTGGCGGGGGATCCGGACCCGGTGCCGCATGGCAATGCGGCGGGCCAGGGCCACGCACCGGTTGCTCCTCTCGGGGTAGGCAGGGAAGAACTCCCCTGCATGGTTGAAGAGGATCCCGATCCGTTCCCTGGCAATCCTCCGCGCATCACCGGAGACCTGTCTGCGGCCCATCCTTCACTCCTCGCAGGACGTGGTGGGCGAACTCCGGATCACCGGATCCGGACCCGCCTCCCCTGCACCTCCAGTCTCTCCTCCAGGAAGAGCCGCACCGCCTCGGGCAGGATGCGGTGCTCCTCTTCCAGGATCCGGTCGGCCAGGCTCTCCTCGGTGTCGTCCTGCTCCACCGGGACGCACCGCTGGAGAATGATGGGGCCCGTGTCCGTGCCTGAGTCCACCAGGTGGACCGAGCAGCCGGAGACCCGGACGCCGTGCTCCAGGGCCTGCCGCTGGGCGTGGAGCCCTGGGAATGAAGGGAGGAGCGCCGGGTGGATGTTCAATATCCGGTGGGGGAAGGCCTCCACGACCTCCCGGCCCAGGATCCGCATGTAGCCGGCCAGGACGAAGAGGTCGGCACCGGTCGCCCGCATCTCCCGGAGCAGGGCCAGTTCGTACGCGGACCTGTCGCCGAAGGTACCGAAGTCCAGCACCGTCACCGGGATCCTGGCCTTCCTCGCCCTTTCGATGGCGTAGGCCGACGGGTTATCGGTGAAGAGCCGGAGGCAGCGGGCCGGAAGGGTGCCGGCCTCCATGGCATCGATGAGGGCCTGGAAGTTGGATCCCCGGCCCGAGGCCAGCACGGCGAATCCCTTCATGTGCTCCCCCCTCCGGAGCCGCCCGGCACAGGGGTTTCCTTCGGGGGCAGGGTCACCTTCACCTTCCGGATCCGTCGCCCCCACATCTGAAGGACCGTGAGCCTGACCCCGTCTTCCGTGATGGTCACCGCCTCGCCCTTGTGGGGGATCCTGCCCAGCCGGTCGATGATCAGGCCCCCCAGCGTCTCGAAGGACTCTTCAACGGGCAAATGGGTGCCCAGCTGGGCGTTCAGCTCCTCGACCCAGACGTGGCCGTGGACGAAATAGACCCCCGCCTCCACCTGCTGGATGCCGGGCTCCTCCTGGTCATCGAACTCGTCCATGATGTCCCCCACCAGTTCTTCCAGGATATCCTCGACGGTCAGGACGCCGGCAAACACCCCGTACTCGTCCAGCACCATGGCCATGTGGACCTTCCTGCGCTGCAGTTCTTTCAGGATCTCGTCGATCTTCTTGGATTCGGGGACAAAGGAGGGCTCGGTGGTGAGTTCCCGGATCCCCCCGTTCTCCTTTCCTGCCAGGATCGCGGGGAAGACGTCCTTCACGTTCAGGAGGCCGATGACGTTGTCCTTCTGGTCATGGAAGACGGGAAGGCGCGAAAAGCCGGTCTCCTCGAAGATCCTGGCGGCCTCCCGGAGAGTGGCCGTGTCCTCCACCATCTCCACGTCCAGCCGCGGGGTCATCACCTCACGGGCCGTGGTATCGCCGAAGGCCAGCACGTTGTAGAGCATCTCCTGCTCGTCCTTCTCGATGGTTCCCTCCTCCTCCCCCAGGTCGATCCACCCCCGGATCTCATCCTCGGTGATGGCAGGCTTGGCAAAGGCTGCCGTGAGGTCGCGGGAGCGGCTCAGGTGGTCAAAGGTCCAGAGGATGGGGGAGAAGATGCGGGAGAGGAGGCGGATGGGCCGGGCCACGGCCAGCGCGATGGGCTCCGTGTACCGGACGGCCAGCATTTTGGGGCCGATCTCTCCAAAGACAAGGAGGATGAAGACGACAATACCCGTGGCGATCCCGACCCCGGCATCGCCGAACCGGGCAATGGCCAGCGAGGTGGCCACCGCCGCCGCCGCCACGTTCACCAGGTTGTTCCCGATGAGCACGGTGATCAGGATGTGGTCCGGCTCCTTTTTCAATTCGGCAAGGGTCGCGGCGTTCTTGCCATGGGTTTTTAACAGCGCCCTGACCTTGGCCTGGGTAATGGAGATGAGCGCCACCTCGGACCCGGAGAAGAAGGCCGAGAGGAAGATACAGGCGAAAAAAATCGCGATTAACACGGATTCCTGTGCCATCTGCATTCACAACGGGAGCCGGCACGCCGAATCGCGCGCAGGAGGGACAACCGCCCCGTCGGTATGATCATCGAGCCCACGCGTCATAAAAGTAACGCATCAGCCCGTGCACCGTCGAAGAAAGTCGGCTTCCCCGGCCAGCAGCTGGATCTTCTCCTCGAGAGTGAGGTCATGAACCAGGTTCTGGTCCTCTATCTCCAGGGTCAGGGGGCCCCGGTACCCTCCCGCCGCGAT
>JAJRDC010000208.1 GCA_028678635.1 Methanomicrobiales archaeon | reverse complement strand
AGGATCCCGGATACGGCGAAGATCGCGAAGGCGATGGGCGGGGATTCCGCCGTCACGATCAGGTAGCCTGAGACCGCCAGGATCAGGACCCCGATCCAGATATCCAGGTACGGCTGCAGGGGCGGGAGGAGCAGGAAGAAGACGAGGACGAGGGGCAGAGAAAGCACCACGGCCATGGCAGCACCCAGTGCACCGATCCGGACCGCTTCCTCCCCGTTCCCCTCCAGGCAGAGGGCATGGGCCGGGAGCACGGCGAGGGCCGTGTCCGCGTCGGGGATGCCAAGGAAGGTGGAAGGGATAATGTCCAGGAATGTGTGGGTGACGAGGGCAGCAAAGAGGGCGGCCCCCAGGGTCTCCGGGCCGAAGACCGAGGCCAGGATCGCCTCCCCGCCCAGCAGCACCGCTGCCATGGTGTTGGCATGGACACCGGGCACAAGGCCGCTCACCGTCCCGATGGCCACGCCAAGGATCGTTCCGGCCAGGAGGGACCACATCATGGAAGAGGGGGCGCGTGGGGTACATAAAGAATCCGGAACAGATACGGTCATATCCCGCGGGGTTGATACCTTGGCGGATGAAGATCGCCGTCACCCGGGTGCCGGGGAAGGAGGGGAAGGACCGGGAGCTCTGCCTCAGGTTCGGGCACGAGTGCACCACTGTCTCCCCCCTGCGGATCGACCTCTATCGGGACCGGGTGGAGGCCTTCCTGTCGGCAGCGAACCGGGGGGAATACGACGGCATCTTCTTTGCGAGCGCGATACCGGCGCAGCTGGTCGGGCCCGGACTCACTTCCCGCCCCCGGGTGATCGCCATCGGGCCCCAGACGGCCCGGGTGCTCCGGGAGGCCGGCGTGGAGTGCGAGGTGCTGCCTTCGTTCTATTCCCGGGACCTGGTCCCGTACCTGGGGGACTGGGTGAGGGGAAAGCGGATCGGGATACCCCGTGCCGACGTGGACAACGAGCCGATGATCCGGGCGATCCGGGATGCCGGAGGGGTTCCCTGCGAGGTACGGTGCTATGCCCTGATCCCCACCGGTACCCCCCTTTCCCTCGGGGACGCGAAGGTGCTCCTCTTCACCAGCGCCTCGTCGTACCGCCATGCCCGCTGGGAGAGGGGTCACGGGCTCCTCCTCGCGGCCATCGGCGAGATCACGGCGACCGCAATGAAGGAGGGCGGGGACCCTCCCCGGGTCGTGGGTGACGGTTCACTCGAAGGCACCCTGAAGGCCCTGAACGAGTTCCTGGCCCGGGAGGAGGTGCGGGAATGACCGGAAGCCCCGGTTCCTCCCCGACATCCCGGCCCCTCACCGGGATTCTCATCGTGGACAAGCCCCGGGGACCCACCAGCCACGAAGTCACCGCCTGGGCGGGCCGGCTGCTCCGGGTCCCCGTCGGCCACTCAGGTACCCTGGATCCCGGTGTCTCCGGCGTGCTCGTCGTGATGACGGGGAGGGCGGTGAAACTGGCTCCGGTGCTCCAGCGCAGTGACAAGGAGTACGTCTGCCTGGTCCGCCTCCACGGGGATTGCACCCCCGAGGCTCTCAAGGAGGTGCTGGGCGAGTTCACCGGCAGGATCTACCAGCGGCCGCCCCGGAAGAGCGCGGTGAAACGCTCCCTCAGGATCCGTACCATCCATGGGATCGATCTCCTGGATCTCCAGGGCAGACACCTGTTGATCCGGGTCCGGTGCGATGCCGGCACCTATATCCGGTCCCTGGCCCACCACCTGGGGCTGGCCCTGGGCACGGGGGCTCACATGGAAGAACTCCGCCGGACCCGGTCCGGTCCCTTCAGGGAAATAGAGGCCCACACCCTCCATGCGATCGCGGATGCCGTTTCCGCCGCAGGTGACCGCGAGCCGGAACACCTGGCCCGGATGCTCGTCCCCGTCGAGCGGGCCGTCGCGGGCCTCCCCCCGATCACGATCCGGGACAGTGCCGTCGATGCCCTCTGCCACGGGGCAGTGCTTGCCATGCCCGGTATCGTGGAGCACGGGATGTTCCGCAAAGGGGAGCCCGTGGCGATCTTCACTGCGAAGGGAGAGCTGGTCTGCACTGCAGAAGCTCTCATCTCGTCAGAGGAGATCCTGCCCGGAAAAACCGGCCTGGTCGCCGCCCCCCGGGCCGTTGTCATGGAACCGGGCATCTATCCGAAGGGCTGGCGCAAGCGCTCCGAGCGCACGCCGAAGATGTAGAGGGCTCCACTGCCTCCGGGGCGAGCCACACGGAAAGCTGAGAAAGGGGCTTATCGGGTGTTCGTATTCGCTGAGTACTACTGAGACGCTCTCGGGGGCTCCGCTGCGGCTCCGCCCCCCCGCGTGGGCACCCTCCGCCGGTGTCCGGGATCGGCGATCCATCCTTCGCGCCCTAACCGACGTGTCGGTCCATCCTCATCCGGGGGTGGGACCAGGAGGGGGCCGGGCGTGGCAGCCCAGGCCCCCTCCCGCACTATATCCCGGGTACTGCCCGAAGCAGAGATGCTCACATTGAAGATCCCTTCATTCACCGAAGGGGGCCGACGCCGCGGGGATTGCCGGTCATCGTCCCATTCGGATGCCGGACAGGATGTGTATCCTTTCGATACGTTCTCATTCACCGACACCGGGGGCAGCTGCGGGGGGGGAGAATCCTTTAAACCTCTCCGGTCAATGATAGTACCTGCATCAACCCCAGGTGCTGAGGTAGTCTAGCGGAAAGGCGCAGGCCTGGAAAGCCTGTGGGGCGTTTTGCCCCTCGGGGGTTCAATTCCCCTCCTCAGCGTCCCATTTTTCAGGCAGACCCCGGACTCCGGAGGGTCCACGGTGGAGGAATCCGGACCAGGAAATTCCGCTTTAAAAAAAAGAGGGATGGCGGCCCCTCTCTTCATTCCTTCGTGATCCAGTCGTAGAAGAACGCCGCAAGAACGGCTCCGATCACAGGCCCGATGAGGTAGATGGGCAGAAACACCCAGAGGTTCGGACCCCCCAGCAGCCAGTCCATCAGGTAGGGGCCAAAGGTCCGTGCCGGATTCAGTGAGGCCCCGGCGATGTTCCCGGTCGCCGTGATCATTCCTCCCAGTGTGAGGCCGATGATCAGGCCGGCAAAGCCCGCGGGAGCCCGGGCATCTACCGCCACACCCATAATCGCCAGCATCAGGACAAACGTGGCGATCGCTTCGGCAAGGATCGCCTGTCCGTACCCGATGGTGGGGAACGGGGTGGTGGCCCCGAGGGCTCCCACGGTTACAGAATTACTCCCGACCGTCAGGAAGAAGAGCAGGCTTCCCGCCGCCGCTCCGATGCACTGGGCAACGATGTACGCGGCCGCGTCCCCACCGGGAAACCGCCTGGTGGCGAGAAGGGCAAGGGTCACCGCGGGGTTCACGTGGGCTCCGGATACCCTGCCAAGTGCATAGATGACGACAGCAAGGGTGATGGCAAACGAGATGCCGATGGCCAGCCAGTCTGCGAGCCCGCCGAGCATACCAATCCCGATATTGAACGCGGTCGCCGGTAGTGTGCCGTGGGCAAGCATCAGGGTGATTGCCGCGGCCCCGGCACCGAAGTAGACGAGAAGGGCAGTGCCGACCCCTTCCGCAACACAGCGGGTTGAGAGCGCTGCCATTACGTTCCCCCTCCATACGCGGCATTGCAGTCCGGGCAGAGCATCCGCGGCATTTTCCTCGGCAGCTTGCGTGACGGGAGCGGATAACTCCCCTCCCAAACATCGACTTCCCTCCGGATGGTGTGTCTCATGCAGGTCCCCATGCCGCAGGCGACGCACACGGCCACGGCATCACTGTCTTTCCCCTCTTTTGCACACACATAACACTTCATGGTCTTCACCCCTTCCCGTTCCCCGTCACTTCACCACTCACTCCATTGGAATGCACAGTGACGGAGAACTCCGGGCGCCCTGATGAACCTTGCAGATCGCTGCAGGGATACCGGGTCACCACTCCGGGTCTGCGATGAGAGGATGCATTAAATTTGTGATATCTCGCTTCTTCGAGCCATGAAAAAAAAGCGGAGCAGGTAAGGGCGGAAAGGCGCAGGCCTGGAAAGCCTGTGGGGCGTGAAGCCCCTCGGGGGTTCAATTCCCCTCCTCAGCGTGTTTCGGAACCCTATGGTGTCAGGAGAGATGCCCTTTTCGGGAGCGGGTTCCCTTTCTCCCGCTTCTCCCCGGGGCTCGTTCCTATCCAGGCTTTCTGTTCGGGATCCCTTTGGCCTGTTCGCTCTCCCTCTTTCGCACTACGAGGAGAAACACGAGGATCTCCAGCGCCGCGAGGCCTGCAGCGACGGCAATGATCGTGCTGGACTGCCGCATCACGTTTGCCACGACAACTCCGCCGAGGCCCCAGATGACGGGGAAGGCATACCACGCGTTGCCCTTCCCCCTGTGGATGAGCAGCGATGCCACCAGGCACGCGGCAACGAGGAGGACAAGGGAGAACGCCGTCTCCATCACCCCGGCAGTGATGACCCTGTCATCCTTCAACACTGCTGCCAGGTTCACGAGAATTGCAAGGCTGACCCAGCCGGTGAGGAGGCTCACGGGCGCCAGCACGAGATACCCCTCTGTCCGGGTAAGGCGGTGTCGGTACTCTCCCAGAGGGAGATATGCCATGAGAAGGGAGGCGAGGATCCAGACAAAGATGGCGATGAGGAGCCAGTCACTTCCCCCGAACTGCGCCACCAGGGCATAGGCGGTCACGCCGGTGAAGGCCGACGCCGTGGGAAACCCGATGCGGCGCAGGATCCCGTTCTCCCGCTGCGCCGGGATGGCCTGGTAGATCCCGTATGCGATACATGCCGCGTAGATGGGGAACCAGATGAAGAATGCCCAGAAGATGGGCTGGACCAGGGGCTCGCCCCCCGAGGCCCGGTCACCGATACCGGTGCCGATGCCGAGGGCAGGGAGCAGGGTGACCAGGAACTGGGCAAAGGAGAAGACCAGGTTCATGCCCTGGCGGAACAGGTCCCGTTCCCGCCCACCGAACGTCATCTTCCCATCACCCTCTCCTTCGCCATTTCATAGTATCCCGGCACGATCTCGAACCCCAGGTAGTGCCTCCCCATCTCCTTCGACGCCGCGGCCACCGTGCCGGATCCCAGGAACGGATCCAGCACGAGGTCACCCTCGCGGCTTGAGAAGGTGAGGATCTTTTTCACGAGAGCCAGCGGGAGCTTGGTCGGCGTCTTTTTCTTTCCGGTCCAGTACTCCCGGTTGATCACCCACACATCCTCGGGGTAGTGCTCGGCCTTGGAAAAGAAGTACCGCTTCGGATCTTTTGCCGCGAAGAGGATGTGGTAGTGGCTGGTCACGTACTTCTTCCGGGTGAAGACCCCAAACTGGTACTTCCAGATCAGGTGGTTGATGGTGGTGAACCCGGTCTCGTCCAGCGCCTGGAGCACATCACGGAGCCGGTTCCAGCCGGAGAAGACGTAGAGCGACCCGGTGGGCTGCAGGGCCCGGAAGACCTGCGCCATCCACTCCCTCGTGAACTCCAGGTAATCCTCGGCTGCCACCTCCCGGTATCCCTCCACCACCCGGGAGCCGGTCCGGTGGTAGTTGGTCCGGGCGGCGCGGAACTCGATGGCAAACGGTGGATCGGTGACCACCAGGTCCACGATGCCATTTGGGACCTCCCTGAGCAGCTCCCGGGCGTCCCCGAGGTAGATCCCATCGACCGGGAACTTTCCCGCACGTTTCTGCAACGGTATACGGGCCTCCCGCGTCACCGGCAGCCGGCCGCCGCATCCCGGCCCAGCTGGAACGCCTTCAGGTTCGCCTCAACGGTCTTGGGGGGCACCGAGCGTTTCACCGCCGCCTTCAGGGATTCGGCGGAGAGGGGCAGGTGGGGGGACGCAGCCCCCACCATGACGATATTCTGGGTGAGTGGGCTCCCCGCCTCCAGGGCCAGTGCATCCGCGTCCAGGGGGCAGAGGTCCATTTCCTGCAGTTTCGCCAGGGCATCATCGATCGTGGGCACGGTGAGGCCCTGCATGAAGGCGGAGGTGGGGACCACCATCTGCCGGTTCACTACCAGTGCCCCCTTCGGGGCCAGGTAGTGCCGGTACCGAAGGGCTTCCAGGAGATCAAAGGCCATGATCACGTCGGCACCGCCGGGCGGGATCAGGGGGCCCTGTTCCCCCCCTATCCGGACGTGGCACTCGACGGAACCGCCCCGCTGCGCCATGCCGTGGGTCTCGGCGGCCTTCACAGGCCGGCCTTCGGCCAGGCACGCCTCGCCCAGCACGTTGGAGGCAAGGATCACCCCCTGGCCGCCGACGCCGACGATCAGGACATCGCAGGTCTCCTTCATTTCTTCACCTCCTTCCCGATGGCCCCCGAGGGGCAGATCTGGGCACAGACACCGCACCCGGAACAGAGCCCCGTGATCTCCGCCTTCTCGTCCCGGAACTCTATGGCCGGGCATCCGAACTTGACACAGGTCTCGCAGCCGGTGCAGGCCTCCCGATCCACGGCATAGACCCCGCGACGTATCCCCGCCTTCCTTGCGGTGATCACGCAGGTCTGGCGGGCGATGATCACCTTCACCCCGTCGGTCGCCTTCGCCCTCTTCATCACGTCCAGCATGGTGGGCAGGTCATGGGGGGAGATGGTCTCTACGAAGGTCACCCCGCAGGCCCGGCAGATGGCCTCCAGGGAGACCGGGGGGGACGGCTGCCCCATGGCCGTCTCACCGGTCCCCGGGTTGGGCTGGTGACCGGTCATGGCCGTGATCCGGTTGTCCAGGATCACGACCGTCATCCGGGCGCCGTTGTACACGGCGTTCATGAGTCCGGGAATGCCGGTGTGCAGGAAGGTGGAGTCCCCGATGGTGCAGACCACGTCCCGGGCCTCGCCGGAATGACTGATCCCGCTGCCGACAGTGATGGACGCACCCATGCAGATGGTGGTGTCCACCGCTCCCAGCTGGAGTCCCAGCGTGTAGCACCCGATGTCGCTCGGGTAGATCCCGTCCCGGAAGACTCGCTTCATGGCATAGAACGTGACCCGGTGCATGCAGCCGGCACAGAGGATTGGCGGCCGGGGCGGAAGATCGGGGACCGGCGTTCCGGCCACCGGCACCGCGTCCTGCGGGATGAGACCCTCTCTCGCAAGGATCGAGGCCACCACGCCGGGAGAGAACTCCCCTTCCAGGGGAACCGAACCGGTCTTTTTCCCCCGAACCTGGACGGTTCCGGCCACCTGGAGGACCTGCTCCTCGATCACCGGATCACCCTCTTCGAAGACCAGCACCTTCTCGTGCTTCCTCACGATGTCCCTCAGCCATGAGGGATCGATGGGATAGGCCCCGATCTTCACGAAGGAGACGGACGCGGGAAGGTACTCCTGCACGTAGGCGG